>NZ_JAIJHU010000154.1:0-1017 GCF_022723415.1 Barnesiella sp.
TAATTTTTTTGCTTGTTCTAAATTCTTCTGATAAAAACAGAAGTGCATAGAACTCTGTCGTGAACCAAAGTAGATCGTACAACCTTTACTAGTATTTCCACCTGTTTCTCGTTCATCAATTACTCGAACCGACCGAAACCTTGTCTTATACAATCCCTCATTACATCGTTGAGCAATAAAAGGAATAGAAATCATTTCCTTTTTATCATCTAATGCCACATCCACCCTCGGAAAATTAACTTTTCCTTGAAAAGATTGAAAACATCGACGAATAAAGTCCTTCCAGTTTTCTTGCCACTCTTCTAAAAAAACTTCATAATTACGGCACCCTTGCCCTGCTAGTTCAATCAAAACTCCTCGATCCGTCATCGGATCAGAGTTTAATACTCGAATATCACCATAGAAGTACATTTCTCGGTAACCGTATAACTTGGTTTCTTTAAATACAAACAAGTCATAATCTAATTTGAGAACCTCTTCAATTACCTTCACATGATTATTCGTTGGAAAACAAACACGCATATAATCGAAATGTGCTTCTAAATATTCGTTAGTTTCGACTGATTGATAAAACTTAATTAGCCTTTCGGCTAATTCTTCACTAATTTTTCTACGTTCCACTTCATATAAAGACAAACTAGAATGACTAATCGACATAGCTTTAGCTACTTCACGCTGACTCAATCCTGTTTTTAAGCGCATTGCTTTCAATTCTTTACCTGTCATTTTAACAACCTCACATCACTGTCAACACTCATTAAAAAAATCAATTTTTTGTTGACACCCAAAAACATTGATTTATCAATATCTGACCCTCCATCACTTTTAGATTATTAACAATTCTAACCCGCTATTAGATTATCGGGTTTTTGGAGTGGTGGGCGACCGCCCACCACTCCTTTTCTGTTATTTTATTATTGTCATTCGCACAAAACCGGTGCGTTTCACGAATTTCTAACTCAGAATGCGTCACCGGCGAGCGCTTGAGGCGCTCGCCTCTCACAAGGAGACCTTGTT
>NZ_JAIJHU010000027.1:0-41577 GCF_022723415.1 Barnesiella sp.
TTTTGGCTACCCTTTGGCTACCCAGAATAAAAAAATTCCTATATTTGCAAACAAAGGAATTTAAAAGAAATGGCTACTAAAAAAAAGTTGAGGAGCGATAATACATATATTATTAGTCAAGATACGACAGATAACCCCAAACTTGGGGCTAAGGTATTATCGGACGGTAGAGAAAGTTTGTTTCTCGATTATTATTTGGGGTATCAAAAAATATATAACGAAAAACTTGGCAGAGAAGTTATGAGGAAAGACCGGAAAAGGGAGCATTTGTCTTTGTACCTCTGGCAAGCACCGAGGACACCGATAGAGAGGCAACAGAATAAAGATACGTTGGAATTGGCAAAAAAGATAAGGTTTGAGAAGGGGCAGGAACTGTTAGAAATGACAGAAGGATATAGACTTAAAAGCAATAGAAAAGTAAATTTTTTAGACTATTTCCAGACATATATAGATAATTACACTAAGAAAGATATTAGAATGGTCCGGATTGCATTTGGGCGGTTTGTCGATTTTCTTAATGAGACACCGGAATATAACAAGTATAAGGATATGATTAGGCCGGATCAGATTACTAAGGATATGATTCTATCCTTTTCAGAGTATTTGCAAAGCAGGAGTGTCGGGGAGGGGGCGAGAAGCCTATATGCACGTTTTAAGAAAGTGATAAAACATGCAGTCGAGCATGGTGTAATGCGGATAAATCCGTGTTCCGGGATTTCTATAAAAGTAGATGACAGCCAACTAAGGAAAGAAATACTATCACAGGAGGAGATACAACTTTTGATAAGTACAAAACGAGAAAATGAGAATCCCAATATAAGAAGGGCATTTATTTTTTGTCTCTACTGCGGTTTGCGATTTTGTGATGTTAAAGAGCTTACATTTGCCGATGTGGACTATTCTAATAAGCTGTTGAGGTTTGAGCAGAACAAGACAAAAGGACATAGCACAAAAAGCGGAGTTGTTATACCTCTTAACGATAGTTTGTTAAAGTTGATAGGTATGCCGGCAAACTCCAATAGCAAGGACGATTTGATATTTCCTTTGCCGAGTTATGAAATGTGCTTAAAATCATTGAAACGTTGGGTAAAAAGAGCCGGAATCAATAAAAATATTAGTTGGCACTGTGCGAGGCATAGTTTTGCTGTAAATATCCTTAATAACGGAGCTAATATAAAGACGGTATCGAGCCTTCTGGGGCATAGTAGCCTACAAATGACAGAAAAGTATATGCACGCCATAGACAAGCTAAAACAAGACGCTATAAACAGCCTTCCGGAACTTGATATTTAATCAACTTATTGCAAGAACATTATAATAGAACGATATGAAAAACAGGGAGTCAGAAGTTGATATGCAGCAGCTTTGCAAAGAGTACTATGAAATTATTACATGTTGTGAAAAAATGGGTTTTTCACTTTGCAGGTATAAGTTATGGAAAAATGAAATCTATATTATAAAATGGTCTAAATTAGACACAAAATTATCGGATTTTGAAAATATAATCTTTGGGCAAATTCGCATTAAATATCAATTTGAACAGATAGAAAACAGCCCAATAGATTTAAAAACAAAGGCGGAAATTTTGTTTGCTATGAGTAAAAAATCAAACATGTATCTAGAAAAGTATATAGATTATACGTGCTGTAAAAACGAGATCGATGAAGGGGTGGATTTTGTTCATGAATTGTATTGTTATTTAGATAATATAGGGCATGAAATTTATACATGTTTGAGTAAAACAATGTGCCAAATAAGCATAATAAATGAGTATAGTAATTCAACTAAAATAACGGTTGATAATGATAGGGATATTATGCTTATTGAGGACGGAAGATTAAAGGATATAGTTGAAGTCGCCATAGATAAGGGGCTTATTGACAAAAATAACAATTGGTTAGACACAAAACAATTACAAGACTACTTTTGTCAAGAGGTATCGTCAGAATTGAATCTTTCAAAAAAATATTCAAACGGGAATCCGACTACAAATTGGAACTTTTTTAAATTAAAATTTGGGTGGAAAAATTTAGGGAATGCAAGAAAAAATTGGTTACAAATCAATGGAATGGATGCGCGTAGTATGGAAGGGGATAATAATTATTTACCAAAAGGACATGATAAGGTAGATGATATTTTCGATGAATTATGTTATACTTCCACAGAATAAACGCTAAAAATACTATTGCATACTGGTATTAATAAGTAAGTTTCATATTTTTTTGTGTGATTTTGGTTCAAAACGACTAAACACACCGGTATAACACCGGTGTGTTTTTTTATTTCTTATACCCTATATCTTTGTCCATGTATTCAGAGGGATAGCGAGTGCAAGCCTATCCCAGAAGATTACAACGGGTAAAGACGGGCGAGCCTTGCACCTCAGCTCTGAAAGCCTTAATTCTCAAATCAAAAAAATATGGAAGAGAAAGCAAAAGAGTTTGCCGATTATATTGCGGAAAACATTATCGGAATCACAAAACCAGTATTGACAAGTGAAGAAGCAGCCCGTTACATGGGTGTATCGATGAGTTATTTGTACAAGTTGACAATGGGGCGTAAAGTCCCGCATTACAAAAGCCCGACCGGTAAAATGTGTTATTTTAATAGATCCGAGCTTGAAGAGTGGATGCAGAGTAACCGGGTATCTACCGACGAGGAAATAGGGCAAAAAGCGCAAGAGTATTGCGTGGGAGGGGGTGTAAAATGATAACCCCCAATATTATCTATTATGCCCGTTTGTCATTGGAGAGAAACGGCAGTAAGACACCTAAGTATGTGATTACGGCGACCGCCGGCAACTATGCGCCAATGGAAAAATTAAAAGGCCGTGACGGTCGTGTATCTATGTTTCTCGTACCTAAGACGAGCTACAAATCAAGTGCGCCACAGATGAGGCTACAAGCCAAAGACAGCCTAAATTTTACAGGATTGAAGGATTATTTTATGGACGGTAAAATGAGCGGTTATGCGTATGGCTATGCCCCGACGGTGCAAACATACACGGTAAAAGGGAAAGAAAAGCCTAACCCGCTGTACGGGTATGAAAACGACGGTTTTCTGTTCATAATCCACCAAGACGAGACCGCCACATCGGAAGCCGAGAAAATCATACCGTCGGAAATAGAGCTTATAGTGTTGGAGGGTGCAAAAGTGCTCATACCCTCGTATTGCAAGCAGTTGTGTATGGGCGGTTTTGACGAGATTCTCAATTATTTAAGGAAACAATCAAACGTGTTATAATTATACAAGGCGATGAAAAGAAATGTAAAAACAATAGAAGAAACGAGCAAGTATAAAATAGTTGTCGATAACGTATTTGATAACATACCGCTCACCTTTAAGATATGGAAAAATACGAATCTTAAAGAGTTGAAAATAGACAACGGATTTGCGAGGGCTATCGGGTTTAACTCACTGGAAGATATGAAGAATAAGGTAGGCGAGAGCATTATAAAATCTCTTGGATATTTTCCTGAATGGACGATTTTAGAAGAAATGGATCCGCTTAATAACATAGGGTTGAATTAGAACGACAGACCGGACAAATCAGACACTTTAAAAAAGAGATATTATGAATAATAATTCAGACAAGGAAAACCCGAAACGAGATGTTTTTTCGTTCTTTTGGAGTTTCAAGGATGCTATAATGGGACTTGAAAATGAAAAGGAAAAACTTGCCATTTATGAGGCTTTGACCGATTACGCTTTTCTGGGTATTGAGCCTACCGATTTAACCCCGATATGTAAAATTATATGGAAGTTGATAAAACCAAATATCGACTCATCGATTAGACGTTATGATGCCTGTGTAAATAACGGTAAAAAGGGGGCGGAATATGGATCTTTGGGGGGTAGGCCAAAGAATAAAAAAGCAACGAAAAAAACCCCAGAGGAAACCCCAGAGGAAACCCCAGAGGAAACCCCAGAGGAAACCCCAGAGGAAACCCCAGAGGAAACCCCAGAGGAAACCCCTAAGAAACCCCTTAATAAGAATAAGAATAAGGATAAGAATAAGGATAAGAATAATAAAAAAGAAATACTCTCTAACGAGAGTATAAAGAAAAATGCGGCGTCCGCCGCCACACTCAAAAGGAAAGAAGATTTTTATCATTCCCTATTTCCTTATGCCGACAAATACGGGAAAGAAATGCTACGGTCATTCTTCGACTATTGGTCGGAGATGAACGCCTCCCAAACGAAAATGAGATTCGAGAAACAACCCACATGGGAACTATCCAAACGGCTCGCCACATGGGCAAACAACGAGAAAAAGTATGAAAACAATAAAAGTCCTGCTACCGGAAAGACCAAACAGGAGCGATATGCAGAGTTTGCAAAAGCCATCGCCGCCAAGCTGGCAGCAGGAGATACTGGCAGCCTACAAGACGGGGGAGAATCTGATCTGCCTTTTTAGCCCCGACAAGCAAATACAGTGTCTCGATGACGTTCTGGGAATTGAAACGACCAATAAAAACAAATATTTAACAATTTGAAAAATGGAAAAAACAGTAAAATTTAAAATTAAAGCAGACGGCGAGAAAGTACTCGTCACTGCCGGGTGTTGTGTGTATGCGCTGACAAGGAAAGAAGCGGACGAACTATTTTTGAGGGTAAGGGAATTACTCAACAAGATGGGAACAGCAATAGAAACGGTTGATTTGTCCGGACGGTTCATTTCCGACTTTGCGGGCAGAGAGAAATTCTTTGTATCGAGAGAGGATTTATACAAGGCATACATATCGCTGAAAAGAATACTTAACTACTTATAAATAAAGATTATGAGAAAAGAAGAAGTAAAAGTACTTGCACTGCAAGATGTGCTAAAAGAAGCGAAGAAAGAATGGAACAGGGCATTAGATGATGTTCTGGCCGGCAAGGGGAAAGGGGTATTTGGTAACGAATACGACAAAGCCGAAATGGAAGCCCGCACAAAAGTAGAAAAAATAAAAAAGCGTCTGAGAGAGGCGATAGTCGAACGGGATGCCTGTTCCGATGAGGAGATAGATGCTATCGTCGGAATAACTAAACCGGAGGAGTTATCACCGGAAGAAGATGCTTTTTTAGATAGGTTGTCCGACACATTCTAAAACGGCATAACACAGGCGTGTGAAGCTGCACGCAACCCAACGGAGGGGGGTGGGTACATACCTAAACGATCCACCTCCCTATTTTTTGAGAAACAAGGCAAAATAAGGCGATTTAAGAGCGTTTCTTTCCTGTTTGGTATAATTTATCGTTTTCAAGGAGAAACCCCCGCAAATCGAAAATAAATAAGCGAGAGAGATATTTGTGATGTAATTAAATATTGTTTGTTATGGTGAAACGTGTAAAATACGGACATGTCAAAGTCGAGGATGCCGGAGAGGTTATCCGCCTCCATGTCGGAAATGTCTACCGTGATTTAAGCGTGTCATACGCTCGTATATTGGCGGGAATAATTAAAAATGCGGCCGATAGGCTCGAACAGAAGCAGAAAGGAGGAGAGCATGCCAAAGATGATTGACCCGGCCGGATATGTCTCAAAATGCAAAGAGATAATCGAGAGTAATACTATTCGTACTTTGTGCGAACTCGGAGAAGAATGCGTGAAAAGAGTACGTGATAGAGCAGGTGATGAAAGTTGGTACGACCATACCGGAAACTTGCGTAGTTCGGTAGGATATATTGTGCTGTATGAAGGAAAAGAAGTCCAAAGAGGGGGTTTTATGTCAACTTCTGCACCGGAAGGCAACGGGAGCAAAGGGAAACAGGAAGGGCAAAATTATTTGGAAGAAACCGCAAAGACTTTTGCAGAAAGTTCCGGTTTTTCTCTTGTTGTAGTCGCCGGAATGAACTATGCCGAATTTGTAGAAGCGATGGATAATAAAGACGTACTTTCATCAACCGAACTTTGGGCAAGGGGAAAATGGGAAGAAACAGAACGGAAATTAAAAACGAAGATTGAAGTAGAAATAGATAAACTTGAAATATTTTAGGTGTATGAAAGAAAAGATTTCACAAAAAATTATCGATGTGCTGGGCGATGTCCCTGTGCGGTTTGAAGTAGGAGACAAAGAATATCGTATCTATCCCCCAACTTTGGGGCGGGAGCTTATTTTAGAGAACCTAAAAAAACAGTTGAATATAGACCCGGAACGAGCAAAAAACGAACCATTCGAGGAGGTTATAAAATTATGTGAGAATAATAAACCCGAAGTGCTTAGAATATTGGCGTACAGTACGATACGACGTAAAAGAGATATGTTTAACGATGCGTTAATAAAAAAACGGGAATCTGTTCTTAATACGGTCGATATAAAGGATTTGGCAACGCTCTTTTTTACGGTTATCACTAATACGGATTTGCAAGATTTTATTAAACATTTCGGATTGGATAGGGACACTGAAAATCGGAGGAAAATAGCCAAAGTCAGAAGCAAGGATTATGTTGTAACGTTTGGCGGAAATAGCATATTTGGGGGATTGATAGATTTTGCTTGCTCCCGTTATGGGTGGAAACCGGACTTTGTAGTTTGGGGTTTGAATCTTACTACATTGCAAATGTTATTCTACGACCACGCAGATAGCGTTTGTTTAACCAAAGAAGAATTTAAGGCGGCACATTTAAAGGAAGGCGGAGCCGTAATAAATGCCGATGACCCGGCAAACATGAAACTAATCAAAAGCATTTTCAGAGATTGATACTTCCTTAATTGAACTTATAAAATTAAAAAATATGGCAGGAATTAATTTTAAATTTTCAGGAACGAATGACGATGTATTAAAGAAAATACACCAGATTCAAAATGAACTTTCAAAGGTATATAATAAGACTAACAGCACTAAAATAGATCTCGGTAAAGACATCGATTTTTCGTTGTTGGGAGAGAATTTTAAACGGCTTGACCAACAAAGCAGGGACGCATTTAACAAAATGTCTAAGGAAGCGCAACAATACACGAAAGACATACAGAGCAATATACTCGCTTTGCAGCAGGTAGAAAAGATGCAATCCGGATTAAATGCGCTGTTCGAGGAGGGAAATGTGGATTTGGATTCATATATTCAGTCACAAGCCCGATTAACTGTACTTCACGAAGAACTCGCAAAAGCTATACAAAAGAGTGAAGCTAATTTGAGAGCTGAAAGTGTAGCCGGAAAGATAGCAGGAGATTCTATTGCAGGGTTACACGCAAAGGTGTTGCTTCTTACTACTGACTACATGAATTTATCCAAAGCCCAAAGGGAGGGTTTAGAGGGGGCTGCGCTACTGAGAAATTTACAGGAGACCCAAACGCAACTTGACAAAGCATCCTTGTCAATGAACAAGTATGCGGCGGGAGCAAAAATCAGATTCGATGCTTTGGGATTCAGTGTCGCACAAATTGCACGAGAACTTCCTGCACTGGCATTTGGTCCGCAAATGTTTTTTTTAGCGATAAGTAATAACATAGGTCCATTCAAAGATGCCCTCTCGTCGGCTCGAAATGAATACAAAATGCTGGTTGAGGCCGGTAAAAGTGCTACTCCCGTTTGGAGGCAGCTGTTAAAGTCTGTATTCAATTTACGAACCGGACTCGCTGTCGCAACTACTTTGCTTGTCGTGTATGGAGACAAGATTACGGAATGGATCAGTACATTATTCCGTGCTTCTGCCGCTGTGGATAAAACAGCGACTAATGTACGGAATTTAAGCCGGGTTATGGACGAGGCCGCAAAGCAATCGGCGGCGGAGCGTGCGGAGTTGGATATTTTATATAAAGCTACACAAGACCAAAACAGATCATTAGAGGAGAAAAACGCAGCAGCAGACGAATTGAAAAGGAAATATCCCGAATATTTCAGTAATTTGACAAACGAGGCTATTCTAGCAGGGGATGCGGCTAATGCTTACCGAAACTTGACCGAAAACATATTGAAGGTTGCACAGGCAAGAGCAGCAATGAAAATTGTAGAGGAGAATTACGGTAAGATGTATCAATTACAAAAGGCGATAAATGCGGATACTAATTGGACTAATAGACACAAAGAAAGTTCAAAGGGGGGAAAAGCTAGTACAACGACAGTTGTAGGTGGCTCTATAACTGGATATGTACAAACAGGAGAAGCCCTAACGGCAGAAGCAAAAGAGTATAACCGCAGGGTAGAGGCGTTGGAGAAGAATACAAAGGCGATGAAAGATTTTGAAGATGCAAATGAAGCGTTAATAAAATCTATCGATGTAGGAGCTTTTGCTCTTTCAAATGCAAATCCCACCGGATCGATTGACATGAACGCTTATAACGAACAGATAAACAAGATTAACGAACTCCGTGAAAAAAATAAAAATGAACGAATACGACTTGATACGGATTTGGAGAATCAAGTAGAACAGGCCTATATAAATACGTTAGAGGACGGCATAGAAAAAGAAAAGAGGCAGCGTGAACTGAACAACAAAATAGAGTTACAAGCCATCGAAAGAGATAAACAGGAATATATCCGTAAAGTTACGGAGGCACAAAAACAAATATTTGAAGCTGAGGAGAACGCCAAAGCCGCCAAAGATAAAAACTACAAAAAAAAGACGTTTGACCCTTCCTCAGTCTCTGTTGATACATCGATGTTTGACCGCATGTCAGAATATACCAAACAGAAGCAGTCCAACGAAATGGCAGATTATTATAACAATATTCTCACCAAGTATCAAGACTATACAACGAAGCGTTTAAGCGTTGAAAAGAAATACCAAAGTGATTTAGAGAAGTTGGAAGCGGCAGGAGGTACGGAGGCACAAAAGGCTGAATTGTCCTATCAGCGAGATGAAGCATTAAACGCCGTCGATAAAGAATTTGCCATGCGTGAAGTTTCGTTCCAGACGTGGGCAAATAGTATAACAAATATGAGTTTGGACGAACTGGAACGGTTGCTTACCGAAGCGGAACAGGAATTAGCACGCATGGAAAAGGAAGGAGGGGCAAACGGGAACGAACTTGCGGTACAGCGTGCAAAGGTAACGGCAACGAAAAACCAAATCGCCAATATAAAAAGTAAAGAAAGCACATCGCCGGATAAACGAAGTATCAAGGAGTGGCAGGAGTTGTATAAAACCTTATCTAAGGTAGAAAGAGAGTTTGAAGAACTTGGAGATACAATAGGGGGCACGGTCGGTGAAATTATATCCGCAGCCGGAAGTATCTCCTCTTCTACATTACAAATGATTGATGGTATTGTAACACTTGCAAATAGTTCTTCTACTGCCATGTCAGGAACGGCCGAAGCTGCATCTACGGCAATTCAGAATGTAGAAAAGGCCTCCGTAATACTGTCGATTGTAGGTGCAGCCCTGCAAGTCGCGACAAAAATAGCAGGGCTATTTAAACAAGAGTCGTCGTATGAGAAGTACGAAGAATCAAGGGAGGTGTACGAGTCATATATAGATATATTGGATCAGGTAATCGATAAGCAATTGGAGTTGGCCGATTCGCTGGCAGGAGAAAACGCACAGGCGGCCTATGACAAAGCGATAGAATTAACCAAGAAACAGGCAGATGCGGCACGGGCATTGGGTGCGCAATATTACAAATCTAGGGAGTCCGGGGAAAAATCGAAGGGACGCCAAGGTTTTAACGACATGTCCGCCGCAGGTTGGCAGCAAGCCGCTGACGCACTAGGTATGTCAACGCAAGAGTTAATCGATATGATGTCAAAAAACATGACTAACATATTTAACCTTCCCGCTGAGCAATTAGAGAAACTAATGGAGGAAGCTCCTCTATTTATAGCACAGTTGGATAGTGAAGCACAAGGGTATATAAGGCAGATTGTCGAAGCGGAGAATGATATTAAAGAGACGACAGAGCGAGAGATGGAGAACGCCACGGGCATATCTTTTGAATCTTTCTCCGATGACATATTAGAGTCCCTGTATGATGTGGAGAAAGGAGCGGAGGACATTGCGGACGACATCGCAGAATATATGAGAAAAGCACTCATTAAAGCCATGTATGTAAAGCAATATGAACCTGAAATGCGCAAATGGTATGAGATGTGGGCGGAGGCAACAGGAGACGGAGAAATCGACCCGGAAGAACAGGCCGCACTGGATAACCTAAAAAATTCAATCATTCAAGGAGCTGAAGCGGGAGCCGCCGCTATCAATGCACAATTTGGAACAGGTTCTACCACCGAGCAAGAATCAACGGTCGGAGGTTTTGAAACCATGTCACAAGATACAGCAACAGAATTAAACGGCCGGTTTACAGCTTTGCAGATAGCGGGAGAAGTGAGTAAGGAGCAACTTGTTTTGTTGAATGTGGCTGCAAATTCACTCCTTAAAATCAATCAAGCAGGGTTTGATAACACAATTCTCCAAATGGTGCAAATAAATAGCTATTTGGACGATATATATACCCTACAAAAGAAGATGTTTAGCCAACTCTATAACAAATTAGATAGTATAGATAGAAATACTAGAAATTTATAGACTGTATGTAAATCCCCTAAAAAAGGGGTATTTAAAAAGCCCGCCCACACAATCCATGTGCAAGCGGACTCCGACAGTACTCAACCATCTTAGCCTGCCCGGGCTAAGATGGTTGCAAATATAAGGATAATTGAATAAAAGTGCATGAAATTCATGCACTTTTTTTATTCCGTAAAATCTACGGATTTAACAAATCCTTTTGCTTTAAATGGGGGGAATTTCCCCTATTTAGATTTGAATTTTGAATAATGCTATCATGATGTAACAAACGTAACAAAACTAACAAATGATAGCATAAAAAGTCCGATTTTTCCGATGCAATAAAAAAGGGAATTGCACAATTTTGTATTATTGAATACGGCGGAATTTTCCGCTATATTTAACATGTTGATTATCAGTTTGCAGGGATTTTTTCTTTATAACTAAAATACTGGTTAATGGAATATTTTAATATAAAATGTTGCCGGAAAACGGAATATTTTTTACGCCTTTGTTGCCGGCAAGCGGTAGAGTTTATAAATGCCCTGTCGGAATTCCGAAAAACCTATAAATCAAATGTTTAACTACACACCTCATCAAGATGTATTTTACATACCCCAAAAATGGTATATGTAAAAGCAACAATACAGGGGAAAATCACGGTAAGATTACGGTAAGGGTAAATATTTTTTTTCTTTGATAGAAAGATCATCATCTTCTTATAGCGATAATCAGATAAAAAGTCGTTTTATCGTGGAACAGCATATTTACAGCATATTTACAGCACCTTAAATATAAACAGCAACTCAACAGCATATTCAACAGCAACCTAACAGCACCTTAAATAAAGATATTATTAAAGATAAATATGATCTCTCTATATATGGAATTGAAAAAATTGAATAAAGTGCATGAAAAACATACACCTTTTTTCTTTGATTTTTTTCTTTGTTTGAAATCATGACTTTACGTCATGTATCCTATAATGTATATTTATTTTCTATGTTTATTTTGTTATATTATTTATGCGGGCGGACATGGGGGCGGACATGGGGGCGGATATAAGGGTGATTTTAATTAAGAGGGTTACTTATTAAGACGGTGATTTATTGAATTTATAGCCTGTAATCTACTGGTTTCAAACTGTTTAACTTTATAATTTAAACTTTTATGTTTTATATGCCCTACAATGGCATCTTCTAAGCCTTTCATATCCAATTTGCAAGATACATAAGTACGTCTATTATATCCTATTTCAGATTGTAAGAACCCACGTACTACAAGCTCCTTTATCATCTTCTTATAGTGATAATCCGTCGTATATTGCTTGTATGCAGATTTCACCTTCTTATCACTTAAAATAAGCTCCAATTCGGATTGATTCTTAGCCCCGAACATTCTGCACTTAATCATACTGCCGGTAGTTTCTGCAAAATCTTTATTGCCAATAATAGAACGTATTCCGGCATACATGGCGAACAATGCTTTTTCGTAGTCGGTTTTTGTGTTCTTATAGAAATCAAACATCATTTTTTGACTGATTGATACAAGCGGCTGATTGTGAAACCCATTATAAGCAGCATGATAAGTTTTATAAATTTTAGCAACAGAGGATATGTCAAATTTTATTGCAAGGACATCTTTTACTTTCATTAGCCGGCTAAATTCTTCTATCTCATTTTTCAGATCCAGATGCTCCTTGCAATACTCATAAATACTTTCTATTTCTGTATCTGGGATAAATTCATAACTTCTAAATCCGTTATAATACTCATCTCTGTAAAATATATTACCTTCTTCAAGCCTATAAAGTTCTCTTTGAAGGCTCTTTGTTAGTCCACCGCGATAATAACAATACATGAGCTGTTTTAATGCGTTGTATTCGTTTATTTGGAGGGTTTGAGATACACGGTATATCCCTACATCGAAAATATCGCTAAATCCGCTCTTTGGCTTTTTAAATATTTCTTGAATTAGAGGTAATGGGAATAGGATATATTTGAAATCTTCCATATCTTTGCAATTACAATGTTTCTCGCTCGGTTGTCCGTGATGGATCGCCGGGCATTCTTTTTTTTGTTAATCATATACTTTGATATTGATACTTTTTCAACCGTTTTCCAACCGTTTTCCAACCGATTGTTATTGCACCTCATCACAAGTTTGTAAAAGGCTTAAAATCAATGTAAAGGATATTTTGCAGACACATCAATACCAGAAAAATCACGGCATGATTACGGCATGGGTAAAATATTTTTTTTCCCCTCATTCATGGCTTAATCTTTTGACTCGGTTACCTTTAATTTGGTTCCACATTTAGGGCACGTTAAGACATTATTATCGTTATTAGGGCGTTCAAATAGTTCAGATATATCGCAGCCTATGGCATTAGATATGCGTTCCAAAACTTCAACAGATGGGTTGCCGTTGATATGTTGACTTAATCCAGTAGGAGTTATCCCCATTCTTTTAGCAACTTCACGAACTTCTAACCCGTGTTCTTTAATTACTTTCTTAATATTTAAACTCATAGCTTTATTTAATTGGTTTATGCAAACATAAATCTATTATTTGAAATTAAAGTTATCGCTTTATCTAATTATTGTTAATAATAAGTTAAAACTTTAATCATGTATTGCATAATTAAAGTTATCGCTTTATCTTTGTCACATCAAACAAAAACAAACAAAGATATGAAAACGAAAATCAACAAATCGCAACTTTTCAAAATGGCATGGTCAATGTATAAACGCTCTATCTCGGTTCTCGGACGTGAGTTCTGCCAGTCGTTCAGTGCTTGTTTGAGGAACGCATGGTTTAAGATGAAAGCGGAAGCCCGCAAAGCGGAAAAAGAGGCTCGCCGGTTGATGAAGAAGTCGGAGCCCGCACAAAAGCCCGAACCGGTTGTATTTGACGCAGCAATGGAAAGAGGGATAACGGAGTATTACAGAAGCCAAAGCGGGCGTTATTGCGGAGATTGATACACCAAATACACGTGCTCTTCAAAACAGCACGAGACGGTAGCCCGGTCACGGGGGAAACAAAAACCGGTCCACTTTAATAAAGACCAACAAAATAAATAAAGATATGAGTACACGGAACAGAACACAATTAAGCGAGATTATGAGCCTTGCATGGCAGTTTGTAAAACGCAACGGATATACGATGTCGGAGGCACTCAAAACGGCATGGGCAAATATGAAGTTGAAAGTACAAATGAAACATCGGATCGTGCGGTTTTATTTCCGCAAGGTGGACGGGACGATTAGAGAGGCATACGGAACACTGAAAGAGTCTATGCTACCGCCGACACAGGGCACAGGAAGAAAGGCAAATGAGACGTTGCAAACGTACTACGACACCGAGAGACAGGAATACCGCTCTTTTAAGCGGGCGAACTTGGTAGAAGTATGCAGTTAAAAAAGGGGCGGTTTATCCGCTCCGGGGTTCCCTATCCCCTAAAATAGGTGCTTTTTATGTTTGTTAAATTATAGACGGGGCAGCCGCTTGTGAAAGTAAGCTATCCCACCGGTAGCGGACATGTCCGGGAGGATTCCCGCTATTTCAAACATAGGTTAAACAATAAGCTTTTTTTATATGGAAACAAATGAATTAAAACAGAAAACCACAGTAGAGAATTTACAAAACGCAAATGAGCAGTTAAAACAGTCTTTGAAGGATGCCCTTATATCGGCTGAACAATTCCGCAAGGAAGCAAAAGAAGAACGAGACAGGGCGAATATGCTTGAAGTTATGCTTCACAGTCAATCTATGGCAGACGATAGGATTAAGAGGAAAATTGTAGATAATGATGAAGTAAGGGATTTGCAACATCTGTGTAAAGGCATAAACGAGTACAATATTCAAAAGCTGTTAGAATTGTTTGTCTTAATGGGCGACCCTAACTATTGGAGTGAGGAGATAGCAAAAATTTCCATGATAATATCCGACCTTATTACACGGGCGGAGTTTGATACCGATGAGGACTATATATATCCACCTGACTATGCAAGTGCGTTTTACAATCTTAAAATGCTATATGAAGCCTTTTTAAGCATGAATAAACATACACAAAAATCCTTTGATGTTCAGTTTTTGATAACAACCAGCAGCGGAGAATCTTGTATTTAGTAAAATGTTCAGTCAATGGCGACCCCGTCGTCAATCCGGGCGGCGGGTTATGGAGCAGGGCACAGTAAACAGCGATGATATGAAACATAAGAAGGAAGTAATAAATTTCCGGTATTTATAATATATCGGGTCTCTATGGAGTTGAAAGACCCCGAACAGCTATTGCAAACGGCGATAGCTGTAATTAAATATGCTTCATGTGGCATTAGCCCGGATAGGCTAATGGTCTCGCCGGAGCTATGGGAATGGATAAAAACAGAGATAGACAAATACAATGAACATGAAAAAAGAAATTAAACAGTGTGCCGAAAATCCGGCATACTCCACTAAATTAACCATGTCCTCCGTGGAGATTGCGGTAATGACTGGGAAACCTCACAAAGACGTATTGAAAGCTATCCGGGCAATGGAGCCTGCATGGGAGAAAATCTCACGGCGAAAATTTTCGCCGTCAAATTATAAAGACGAACGAGGAAAACGACAACCTTGTTATCTCCTCGACTGTTACGAGTGCATGTACATCGCCACCAAGTTCAACGACGAAGCCCGTGCAAAGTTGGTATTGCGTTGGGCAGAACTGGAAGAGGAAGCCAGACGGAAGCAGGCAGAAACCGCCCTTATCGCTCCTACTATGGCAGAGGAACGCCTATTAAAGTTGATAGAGGAGCAAGGAGAAACTTTACGGCTACTTAGTGAACGGTTGGGACAAATAGAAAATACAGATGTACAACATAAGGTTAATATGGGGTCACCATACGATCTATATACCATTATATCTTACTGCTTCATTAATGACATACAGTTAACAAGAAATCAGCGTGCCATATTTTCGTATTTGTGTGCGGCTGCCTGTAATAATAGAGATATTTACTATAAAAAGACTGACGGCGGTAATAAATATCCCTATTGGGTAATCGAGCAAGTTTTTACCGATGAGCTTATGGGTGATTAAAATAGTGAGGGTAGAATTACCCAAAGGTTACCCAAAGGGTAAAATATTTTTTCTGTATAATAGAAATGCAATCGGGCTAAATAATACGCATGAAATTGCGTGTTTATAACGGTCGATCGATGAGGGGTAAATTTATGGATATGGGCAAAGTGCGGAAAATTTTCCACACTATTTTACGCTCATCGATGAGGTATAAAAGAAGGGGGTAGCCAAATTTGGACATACCCCCTCTTTCTAATACCAGACAAAAAAAGGATAACTAATAAGGACATACAAATATACAAATAATACTGAATAGCGCAGAACTTCATGCACTATTATGCAAATCTAAATAGGGGGAATTTCCCCTATTATATGATCTTCATAGGGGTATTACCTGTATGATAATCTTCTGCACACGTATATAAGAATGGAGATAAAACAGGGGGATAATGTGTCGATTTTGGCTACCCTTTGGCTACCTGTAAAAATAAATAGAGCTGAAAATCAAATGATTAACAGCTCTATGCAGTACCCGAAGGGGGACTTGAACCCCCACAGCTGCAATAGCCAAAGGATTTTAAGTCCTTCGTGTCTACCATTCCACCATTCGGGCAGCCTTAGAGCGAAAAACGGGACTCGAACCCGCGACCCCAACCTTGGCAAGGTTGTGCTCTACCAACTGAGCTATTTTCGCAATTGCGAGTGCAAAGATAAAATGCTTTTTTGTTTTTGCAAAATTACGGCTTGAAAATCTAATGGAAAGTTTTGTTTGAGACTTTATCGTCCGATGGAGGGGAATTATGTTAGGGATTACAAGCTAACTTATTTCACTGCCTATTCATCTACAAATATAGAACGATTATTATTTGTCTCCATAATGCCCTTTCATGGAAATCACAAATACCGTTACAATATCCTCGTCAATCTTGTAAACAAGCCTTGATCCTTTGTCTATCCGTCTGCTCCAAAAACCTTGTAGCTCACCTTTGAGTTGTTCTACTTGACCTGTTCCTGAGTTAGGGTGTTGCCGTAGTTCCTCGAAGAGTGCAACAATTTTTCGTAGTGTTTTCTTTTGTCCGGATTTTATCCATTCTTTTAGATGTCGCTCTGCCTCCGGCATTAATATCAACTCATAGTTCATGAATCCAAAAGTTCCCTAAGTTTATCCATAGAATATGTAGTCCCTTTCCCGGCTTTCATTTCTTCTATTCCACGATTTACTGATTCCATGTTTACCGGATCATCAAACCACTTGTCTCCTGATGGGGAAGGATTCTCACTAACCTCTATGGTTATACCGTTGGCCTTTGAAATAAGTACTTGTTCTATATATGCTTTAAGACTTTTTCCTTGTGCTACCGCCATGAGTGATAATTTTTTTAGAGTGTCCACAGGGAGGTCTATATTCTTTCTTTTCAGTGTAGTATCCATATCATTTCTATTTTTTTATGTAGCAAAGATATATAATGTATATTATATACACAATATATTTCCTGCCTTTGATTCTTAAAAAAATAGGAAAATCGATTTGAATTATTTATAAAATGTGATTTTATACCATGTAGAAATGATTGAACCTGTATATCAGTAGCAAATTTTACAAGGGGTATATCCGCTATTTTGAGCTTTGTCTAAGGATATAGAGACTATTTCTGCACTACATTTTTTCAATCCTCGGCAGTTTCTGTGGGCATGGAATCTTTTAGATTTTGGACCGGTGCAGATATATACAGTTGCAGTTTCTTGTTTTTTCTTTTTGTCAGTTGGTTCGCCGGAAGTTATAGCAGGGCAACACAATGCAAATAACAAGATTAGTGATGTCAGCCTTGTTTTCATATCAATAAATATCGTGTTCTTCTGTTCCTAAAAGAGGCTATTTTTTTCATAATACTTGATATAAAATTTGTTAGGGTTTTTTTCATCTGCAAGTACATTCTCTTTTTTTTCTCGTTTTACTGATTTATCTGGGAAACCAATATGTGGTTTGATTTGTTCTATATTGGACACCCAAAATTCATTTTCTACGTGCTTGATAGAATCTTCATTGTTCGATTTGTACGAAATCCTGTTGGTGAATATATATGGTGATTGTTCGGGGCTTACCGAACCGTCATGATAGAGTCGATTTCCATCGCTTATTGGATAACGCACAGGAATGTATTTTGCTGAGTGAGGGGGAATACATATTACCGGCTGTTCTTTTACAGTTATAGAAGAAACATGATTAGTGCCATATCCAACTTTTTTTGTTGCATCAATCGGATTAAAAAACGAATAATAGGGATATATGGCTTTCCCGTCAATACTTATACTCTCTTCATATGTCGAAGTATAACTCTCCGTTATCTCCCTATTGGCATAATAATCATAGGCCACACCATTGTGTATATAGAACGACCTGTCCATCAATACGAATAAATCGCTATCGGTTTTGTTTTCCATTACGAATCCCGGATTTCCGTATTCTGCCCACAGATTATAATACAATGCGCAGTCCTCGTTTTCATATTTGAGGGAGCCTTCATTTTGTTCCAACTCACTTTCTACCGTATAAGTTTGATAATATAAGAGGTATTCTGTACAAGATGTTATTGTCAATAATAGGGAAAATAATAGTATTTGATTTCTCATAATTATGTTGTGTTATAATTGAAATCGATTCATGAAGAAACTCATATCAAGACTTTTATTTTCATGATATAATACAGGCTTATGCGTATCCACATCAAACCGTATTTTAATATAGATGTAATCGTCAGACGTGTTTACACATTTGTGAAATTTGAATTGTTCAATGTCACTATTAGAGAAAGTAAAGAATATATTTTTGTAAGCATTATTCTCCTTACAGCGCACTACTATAATGTATCTTATTTGGGTGTTTATAAAAGCGTCGAATCTATTTACTTTTATTTGAGTGTGAGCTGTATAATTCCCTTTTAATTCTGTGGCTTTTACTTGAACAAAGAAGAATACATTGTCTTTACTTGCAACAATATCCACGCCTTCATCAACGCTCATATTGTTTGCATTATATCCACGAAATAATAGTTCTGACATAACTGCATATTCTCCTGCTTTTCCCATGTAGTTTGTCGTTGTTTTTTGAGATTGGGAAGTTGTTGTTTCTTTCAAAATGACATCCTTATTTTGTTTCTCATCAATAATAGGAATGGGGAGAGGTTCTTTCTTTTTTATCCTCAACTTATATACACCAGCTCTAAATTTACCGGTCTTTGGATTTTTTACTCTTGCAAAATCTTTATCAGCAGCGTTTTTCTTTTTAACTTCTCTATTTAATATTTGAGTAACTTTCCTTAGAACTTCGTCAATTGACATATCACCGGAAGCTCCACTCATTAATATTCTTTCTGCGATCATTCTCACATGAAGACCTTCTTTTGCATCTTTCTCACTAAGTATTTTCTTAATTAATTCTTTCATGGCTTTACTATTATATTAGTTTTTCTTATATTAAGAAATTATTTAGTATATTGCGATTATTAACCATCTAATCTTGTTTATCTAATGAACTCCTCAAAATACATATTAAATCATCTTTGGATTTTATTGTTGTTTCAGGAGTCTTTATTGTTAACGGTATATTAATTGGCCTCCGGCTGAGCCATAGGGTGCTATATTGTAACTTTGCAAGAAATAACGACCGTCTTTTGCTGTCCCTGTCATGGGGCCTCCTGTGGTGATGTCGTAGGTGGAACCGCATTTGGGGCATCTTAGACAAAGATTGTTCTCGTCGAATTCGATTCTTATGTTGGAGTTGATTTCTACGGGACAACAGAGGTCGTAGACGTAGGGCACACCGTGTTCGTTAGTAATAAGCATGAGCCCTCCGTATCCTGTGGCCGAAAGGTCGGTATAGGGAAATCCCGCCGGAATTTTCTGGTTACGAATGAACCGGCGGTGTATGAAACTACCGCTTACTCCATATAAGTCCCACATGGCTTGGTTGGCAAATTCTACCCGGACGGCGGCAGCCGGGATACGGTCGCGGTCGCCTCCGTCGCAGCTTGTGGCTATGATTATGATAAGGAGGAGAATGAGAATGTTGCCTGTTCGCTTCATTTCAATATGTTTTCTATGAGTTCTATTTCGGACGGTGAGAGGGACAAATTATCCACTGCATGCAAACTGTCTTTCAACTGGTCGAGGTTGCGGGCTCCGATAATTACACTACCGATTTCTTTGCGGCGTAGTATCCAAGCGATCGCCAATTGCGATATGCTTTGTCCTCTTTGTTCTGCGATTGGCCGAAGGCGGGCTACCTTAGCGATTTTATCCGGAGTGACATCGGATTGTTTCAAGTAACCTTCGGGACGGGCTGCTCGTGAATCGGCCGGTATGCCGTTCAGATATTTGGAACTGAGTATGCCTTGTGCCAACGGGGAGAATGCCACTACCCCGATGCCTTTTTCCATACAAATTTGCAGGTGTTCTTTTTCTATGTGACGGTCGAACATGTTGTAGCGATCTTGATAGGCCAAACACGGAACGCCGGCATCGTGCAAGTAGTTCAAAGCATACAATAGCTTGTCGACCGGATATTTGGATAGTCCTATATATAAGGCTTTGCCTTGCCGGACGATATCGACGAGGGCTTGCATGGTTTCATCGATGGGGGTAATTCCGTCGTATCGGTGGCTGTAAAAGAGATCGACATAGTCGAGGTTCATTCTTTTCAGGCTTTGGTCGATACTTGCCATGAGATTTTTGCGGGAGCTGCATCCTCCGTAAGGGCCGGGCCACATTTCGTGCCCGGCTTTCGACGTAATGAACATTTCGTCGCGATGTGCGGCGAAACTTTGTTTCATCATGCGTCCGAAGTTTTCTTCGGCACTGCCTGCCGGGGGGCCGTAGTTGTTGGCTAAATCGAAGTGGCATACTCCGTGGTCGAATGCATATTCGACCAATTCCAATCCGGTGGCATAACAGTCGGTGTTCCCGAAGTTGTGCCAAAATCCGAGGGATATGACGGGTAGTTGTATGCCGCTGTCACCACATCGGCGATAAAGCATTCCGTTGGTATAGCGGTCCGGTTGAGGTTTATATTCCATAATTGTCGTATGTTTAGAAGGAGTTCGATTTACAGCTATGAAATGTCTGTCTAAAATAATTTATTAGCGACCCAAGAGTCGAGCTTCGGCCGCTTCGGTACGAGCGAAGTCGAAAGAGTCGATCGTTTTTCGCATGAGTTCTGTGATTCGGTCGTTACACAGATTACCGATGCTGCCTTCGTGGGTATGATGGATATGCTTGTCGGGGGAGAATTTCCCGGCTTCGATTTCTAATCCCACTTGTTTATAGGCATCTCGGAAAGGTGTGCCTGTTTGCACTCGCCGGTTTACTTCTTCCACGCTGAACATATAATCATATCGTTTGTCGTCGAGAATATGCTCATTGACGGCAATTTGAGAAATCATGAGGTCGACCATGTCCAAGCACTCTTCCAATTCGTCGAACGAGGGTAGGAACAGTTCTTTAATGACTTGTAGGTCTCTGAAATAACCCGATGGCAAGTTATTGGCGATGAGTGTGATTTGATAGGGTAATGCTTGTAATTTGTTGCATTTGGCTCGTGTCAATTCAAAAACATCGGGGTTTTTCTTATGGGGCATGATGCTCGAACCGGTCGTGAAGGCATCGGGCAATTTAATGAAGGCGAAGTTTTGCGAATTGTACAAACAGGCGTCGAATGCCAGTTTAGCGAGAGTCGCGGCAATAGATGCGATAGCGGAGGCTACGATACGCTCGGTTTTCCCTCGTCCCATTTGAGCGTACACGACGTTGTAATCCATCGTTTCGAACCCGAGGCTATCGGTGGTTTGCGTACGATTCAGAGGGAATGAAGAGCCGTATCCTGCGGCCGACCCTAACGGATTGCGGTTGCACACCCGGTAGGCGGCTTGCATGACGATGAGGTCGTCTGCCAGACTTTCGGCATAGGCGGCGAACCATAGTCCGAAAGAGGAGGGCATAGCGACTTGCAAATGGGTGTACCCCGGCATGAGTACTTGTTTGTATTTCTCGCTTTGGGCGATGAGGGTATCGAATAGTTTCTCTGTCTTTTTTACGATATTCTGTAAGCGAGAACGGGTGAAGAGTTTGAGGTCGACCAATACTTGATCGTTACGGGAGCGTCCGCTATGGATTTTTTTTCCGATGTCGCCCAATTTGCGGGTTAATAAGAGTTCGACTTGCGAGTGCACGTCTTCGACACCTTCTTCGATTAAGAATTTACCGGTTTCGGTATCTCGATAGATGTTCCGTAACTCTTCAGTGAGTTGTTTCAGTTCCTCGGCGGTAAGCAACCCGATGGATTGCAACATGGAGATATGAGCCAGCGATCCCAGTATATCGAAAGGAGCCAAATATAAATCCATTTCCCGGTCTTTCCCGACTGTGAACCGTTCGACGTCCCGATCGACTTGCACCGATTTTTCCCAAAGTTTTTGCGCCATTCGAGGTACGTTTTTGTTGTCAGATGAAAAGATTAAAATAACTTTTTATTCGTAGGGCAATATGACAAGCATATCGGCCATTTTATCAACCCCTTCCTGCAATGGCTTGGAGACCATCGGTTTGATGAAAGGGTTAAGTTCCGCTTTGACCGTGATACGCGATGCCGTTTCATTTTCTCCGGTTGAGACCAACTGTATCCACAGATTGAGAGGAAGCGGGGAGTTTTCGGCTTCGAACTTTATCGTTTTATTGGGTTCCCGATCTATGATTCTGAAAGTGATAGATCCTATGGGGCTCACTTCGATAGAGAGGCTGTCCTTGTCGTAACCTGTAATTTTCAGCTTTTCGTTTCCGGGAGCATTCAAGGCTCCTTTGAACCTTTCGAGGTTGGAGAGGTCGGAAAGCAATTCAAAGACCCGCTCGGAGGAGTGGGCTATTCGTACCGTTTTACTTTCGAAACTTGTCATACCGAAGGCGTGTTGTTATTGGGACCTTGCCAGCTTGCCGGGTCTTTACGCCATTCCTGCAATGTTTCAAGGTCTTCGGGTTTGATATAGTTGGTTTCCAATGCGGTTTCGAGCATTGCATTATAGTTGCTCAATGTAATCAATTCGACTTGTGCCGATTTGAATTTGCGGGCTGCTACGGGGAATCCATAGGTGAAGATGGCGGCCATACCGATTACTTCGCAGCCTGCGTTTCGTATGGCTTCGACTGCTTTTAAGCTACTGCCTCCGGTAGAGATGAGGTCTTCGATGACAACCACTTTTTGACCGGGTTTTAAATTCCCTTCGATGAGGTTTTCCAAACCGTGGTCTTTCGGTGCGGAGCGTACATAAACATAAGGTAATCCTAAGGTTTCGGCGACAAGCGCCCCTTGTGCGATTGCTCCGGTGGCTACACCTGCAATGGCATCTACTTCGCCGAAGTTTTCCATAATTACCCGGCAGAGCTCTACTTTAATAAACGTCCTGACTTCGGGGTAGGAGAGTGTTCTGCGATTGTCGGTATATATGGGCGAGTTCCAGCCCGATGCCCAAACGAAAGGATTTTCGGGTTGTAGTTTGATAGCACTGATTTTTAATAGTTTTTCAGCAAGTAATCGTTCTACCGTTTTCATGACGAATAATGTTTAGAATATTTAAAACACAAAGGTAAGAAAAATAGCAGATAAACGGTCGAATGGCAGGTGAAAAATATGAAAATATTTAGACGCTATTTTAAATTTATAGAGAAATAATATTATCATTGCAAGCAGGTATGTTCCGGCCATATTGGCCCCTGTCTGGCATTTTGAATCCCTTGATTTTTGTCAATAGCCCGCTATTGACTGCCTATTTCGGACTCCAATCTGCTTCAACATAGGTCTCAATCTGTCTCGGAATAAATTTAAAACAGCTTCTTATAGTACCGCAGCGAGTGTGAGACAGCTGATTCGGGGCTTCCCGTGAAGATAGAGCGCCTGTGCGCAAGCCAGAAGAGTCGCGCCTGTGGTTACAACGTCGTCGACTAACAGGATATGCTTGTCGGATAAATCGAGTTCTGAGTCCGTTTCGTAAGCGGTGCGGGTGTCCAGCCAGCGTTCGTAGATATTTTTTCCGGTTTGCGATTTAGTGTTTTGGGAGTGGTATAACCATTCTGTGCAGACTTCGATTCCGGTGACTTGTTCGATTCCCCGAGCAATCCATTCGCTTTGATTGTATCCTCTGCGGCGTAATTTCGCCGGATGCAAGGGGACGGGAACCAACGCGTTTATGTCGTCGAAAAATCCGCTGTGCAGCAGTTCGTTCGCGTAAATTTTCCCTAAGGTGAAACCGCATTGTTTTCCTCCGTGGTATTTGATGTGGTGTATGAGTTGCCGGGCATCGCTCGGCGTGGAGAAAAAGAAAAATGCCGCACATTTTTCAATGGGAACTTTCCCGAGAAAAAGTTGTGCCATCGGGCTGAGCGGGTCGAGGTGATAACCGGTGCGCGGTAATCGATGCAAACAGGTGGTGCAAATGTTTTCTTCATTTCTGTTCAACGCCCGTTGGCAGACCGGGCAGAGCCGGGGAAAGAACAAATCGATGAAATCTTTGAGGAACGGGGGCGTTTTCATGATTCGATTCCTTTAAGGATGTGAAAAACTAATTCGGTTTCGAACCCTCGGGATGCGGCGAAACGAAGTAATTTGGAGCGTCGAATCTCGACATCTTCGTCGTGAATCGAACGAGATTTCTTTTCGAGCAGGTCGACGAGACGGGTCGTGTATGCTTCCTCATCGATGAGAGATAAGGCATTGACGATGTCACTATTCCCGATTCGTTTCTGTTGCAGGGCATAGCGGATTTTTATTCGTCCCCACCCGGAAAAACGGAATTTGTCTTTGGCGAAAGCAATGGCGTATCTTTCTTCATCGATGAATCTTTCTTGCACGAGTCGTTCGACGATTGTTCGGGCATCCGGTTCTCCGATACCCCATCGGGAGAGCTTTTCCCGTATGTCGGCTATACAGTGTTCCGATGAAGAGCAGAGGGCGGCCGCTCGGTGGAGGGCTTCGGGCGGAGTTAGTGTTTTAGCCATGTCGTATGGGTTTTATAGCAGAAACGAATCGATTTTTCTCATACAGGTCTTTGATGACTCTGATGTGCTTGTATCCCGCTGTTTCCAACATGCGGGCACATGCTTCGCCTTGTGTCTCGTTGATTTCGAAGTAGAGCTTGCCTCCGGGGGATAAAAGCCGAACACTGTCCATAGCTATTTTTTCATAGAACAGAAGAGGACTTTCGTTCGGGACGAACAGGGCTATATGAGGTTCGTATTCCAGCACATTGGCACTCATGGACCGGCTCTCGCATCGGCGGATATAGGGCGGGTTACTGACGATGATGTCTAATGATTCCTCTGGTAGTTCTGATACATCGTAACGGAGAATATCCCGTTGAAAGAAGTTTACATGGGCATTGTGTTTTCGGGCGTTACACTGTGCAATTTCCAAAGCCTCTGTCGAGATGTCCCATGCCTCGATCTTGCTGTCGGGCAACGAGAGCGCAAGAGTAACGGCAATACAACCGCTTCCGGTTCCCAAATCGGCTATGCGCGAAGGTTGACCGGAGTTTTCCGTTATAACGAGTCTTGTCAATTCTTCTGTTTCGGGGCGGGGAATGAGAGCTCCGGGGGCAATATCGAAACGTCGCCCGCAAAAATCGGTATATCCCAAAATGTATTGAATGGGTTCTTGCTGCGAGAGCCTGTCGGTTATACGTTCGATTTTACGGTGTATATCCTCGGATAAAATCGTATCTTTGTGCAGCAGAATATCGGTGGGGGTATAGCCGCACAGGGTTTCGAAAATCATTCGGGTGAATCCGATGATTTCCCCGGGAGGATAGATTTCTCCCAGTTTGCGCCGTAACAGATCGATACTTTGTTGCATGGGTAGGTCGATATTTGTAAATCCATGCAAAGTTAAGAAACTGTTTTGATTTTTGGGAATAGATATTTCGTGCAGAAAAACTACACCGATCAAATCGGGCTTTAATTAAAAAATCGGAATATGGATAAAACAGATATGGATGCCGTTTTCATGCGACGTTGTTTGCAGTTGGCTTCTCTGGGTCGAGGACACGTGTCACCCAATCCGATGGTGGGTGCGGTCGTCGTACATCGGGGGCAAATTATAGGAGAGGGGTATCATCGGTGTTACGGTCAACCGCATGCCGAGGTGAATGCCATAAATTCGGTGCGGGATGCAGGACTGTTGCCGGAATGTACATTGTATGTTTCTTTGGAGCCTTGTTCTCATTACGGGAAAACTCCTCCTTGTGCCGACTTGATTGTCCAAAAGAAGATACCGAGGGTCGTTGTCGGCTGCCTCGATCCGTTCCCGAAGGTGTCGGGGCAAGGTGTCGCCCGGTTGCGGGAGGCCGGTGTAGAAGTTGTCACTGGGGTATTGGAAGAAGAATGTAAGGCTTTGAACCGAACTTTTATGACCTGCCAAATCGATGAGCGTCCTTTCGTCACTTTGAAGTGGGCGCAGAGTCGGGACGGTTATATCGACCGGATTCGGAAACCGGGGGAACCTGCCATTCGGATTTCGGACGATGTTTCGTCTGTGTGGGTACATCGTTTGCGGGCCGAAGCAGATGCCATATTGGTGGGGACGAACACGGCAGTTGCCGATAATCCGTCGCTGACTACCCGTTTGTGGTACGGGCGTTCACCTTTGCGAATCGTTCTCGACGAACATGCCCGCGTTCCGTCTGGTTCGCACGTGTTTACAGATGGATTGCCTTCGCTTGTTATTACGGCGAAGGATATTGTTTATCCGGTTTTACCCGATTCTGTCGAAGTTATTCGCCTCCCTTTCGGGAAAGATTTAATACCCGGTTTGTTGAACGAACTATACCGTCGACGCATACAACATCTTTTGGTAGAAGGGGGAGCTGTATTGTTACAGTCATTTTTAGATTCGGGATATTGGGACGAAACGAGAGTAGAAACCGGGCCGATGTTTCTGGGAAATGGAATTGTCGCGCCAGTCGTAAAGGGTATGCTTGTGCGCTCTGAATATTGTGGCGAAGCAAAAATAGACTGGTATGAAAATAGGTAAAAACAGATTATTTGCCGTGTCAATTATTCGGTTCGTCTAAAATGAAACGGCTCTCTCTTTTTTTATTTATTTTTGAACTGGGAAATCGATGTATATGAATCGGTTTATCCATAAATAATTATAATTATCGGTGTTTGTAGTGTACAAAGAAAAAAATGTTGCTAAATTTGCCGATTGTAACTGCAAACCTGTAACTCATATCAGTTAATGAAGAAGCAAAAAATATATTTTTTTCTGTGTATAGCGGCTTTATTTTTATCCGGCATTTCGTGTAATTCGACCGAAGATGATGTTATATCGTATACTGTATCGGAGAGCGTACGGGTTTCCGGTTTTTCTTTGGCGGCCAATGACTCGGTGTTAGCTCATTTAGATACGATATTTTTTACGATAGACTTGAATAAAGGCCAGATTTATAATGCCGATTCTTTACCTGTCGGAACCGATGTTTCCGCATTGATTGCGAATATCTCGTTCGATAACGTCGCACAGGCTAAGATTTATATGGACAAAGGCGATCCTGCCAAGAACGATACGATAGACTATATAGCCAATCCTACCGATTCTATCGATTTTACGTCGAAAGTTTCGTTGGAGGTGACGGCTCAAAACGGTACGACCGTGAAGTGGTATTCCGTTAAGGTAAATGTCCATCAAATCGACCCCGACTCATTGTATTGGAATACCATGTTCGGCGTTCGGCCTTTACCGTGTGGCAGTCAAGCAACGGTCGATGCGCAAAAAGCCGTTTATTATAAAGGGAAAGTTCAATCTTTCATAGTCTCTAATTCGACTTGTACATTATATACGGCGGAAGATCCTTATGCCGATGACTGGACACCGCAGCCTTTGTCGTTATCGTTTACACCTGATTTGAAATCTTTACAAGCTACCGATGAGGCTTTGTATATGCTTTCGCAAACCGGTGAGCTATATCGGTCGGAAAATGGTGTAGAGTGGACTTCGACCGGGCAAACGTTTTATTCGTTGGTAGGAACGTGGAAGTCGAGGCTGTTGGGTGTCGTGTCGGAGAACGGTGTTTATAAACACGATTGCTATCCTCGTCCTGCTGGATTTGTACCTTATCCGACAGCTGCTAATTTCCCCATTACGGGCAGTAGCCCTATGGTGACATTCGTGTCGGAGTATGATTTGGATTCTCCCCAGTCCATTATGGTGGGCGGACGAATGGCCGACGATAATCTGACCGGTGCGACATGGGGATATGACGGTGAGGCTTGGGCTCAATTACAAGGCTCGATAAAACCTTGCGAGGGAGCCATTCTGTTCCCGTATTTTACTTTTACGACCAGTGAGTACTGGATAACGACGCAATACACATCGTGGATTGTGATCGGGGGACGCGAGGCTGCCGGGGTAGCCGATTCGGTATATGTTTCGGTAAATAACGGCAATACATGGAGCAAGGCTCCTCAGTCGTTGGCTATGCCTACCTATATCAATCCGCGGGCTTTTGCTTCGGTGATGGTTGTCGATGCGGACTTTACCTCTCGGAGCGCGGCTTCGTTGTGGAAGTTTATGCCTATTCGGAGGGTTCCGGCTATGTCGGTTGCTCGTACGAGCGATTACCAGATTCCTTATATTTATATATTCGGAGGGGAAAATAACTCCGGTGATATTTATAATGAAATATGGCGAGGAGCAATCGGTAGGTTGAGATATCCGCCGATACCATAATGAGTGTGTTTTGAAGAAAAAAGATACTTTTCATCGGTTTATTTCGTTTTATGTATGTAGGCTCGTAAAAATGGCACACGCATGAAAAAAATAATTCCGATTATAGTGATAATAATGAGTAGTACAGCTGTTTTATCTGCACAGGATTTCCGTTATGATGCGGGGATAGCGGGTGGAATAAGTTGTTATATGGGCGATGCCAATCAGGTTTCGCCGTGGCATCGGCCGGGTGCTGCGATAAGCGGAGTGTTCCGTTTTTTGTTGAATTATCGGTGGGCTGTAAAGACCGATATTTCAGCCATGCAGTTTTCAGGCGATACCCGTGATTTTGACAATCGTTTCCCAAACGGAAGTGATTACTCGTTTGAGAGTTGGCAATATCGGTTGGGAGGACAGATAGAATTCAATTTCTTTAATTATGGAATGGGATATTCTTATCTGGGAACGAAACGGCTTTCTCCATATTTGTTGGCGGGGGTGGGAGTAGGATATTCGACTGTCGGAGGCGGTTATGTGAGTTTCGATGCTTCTTTGGGAGCCGGGGTTAAATATAAAATAGCTCCGAGATGGAATATAAGTTTGGAGTTTGCCATGCACAAAACGTTGGGAGACAGTTTCGACGGAAAGGCACTCGCAGATCCTTACCATATAGAAAGCAGTGTGCTGAAAAATACGGATTGGTTTTCGACGACTTTGTTTTCAATCACGTATGAATTCGGCCGTAAAAAAGAAATTTGTAACAACGATAATCGTTGAAAGAGGAATGACTTACGTAGAGCAGATAAATCTAACTCGTGTGCCCAAACACATTGCCATTATTATGGACGGCAACGGGCGTTGGGCTAAGGAGCGAGGGCTGGATCGTTCGGAGGGACATCGCAAAGGTCTTGATGTCGTTCATGAGATAACGGATGCAGCAGCCGAAGTAGGGGTGCAATACCTTACTTTATATGCTTTTTCGACGGAAAATTGGAATCGTCCGCAAGCGGAAGTCGATGCTCTTATGGCTTTGGTCGTTTTTGGCATAGAGCGGGAAACTCCCGGAATGGTAGAGAAGGGAGTCCGTTTGTCGGTTATCGGCGATTTGGACCGCTTGCCATCTGATGTGAAAGCACGGTTATTGAAATGTATTCGTGATACGTCGGGAGGTGAGCGTATTGTTTTGAACTTGGCGTTGAGCTATTCTTCCCGATGGGAAATCGCTCGCGCGGCCCGGTGTATCGCACAGGAGGTTCAAAAGGGTAGATTGTCGGTGGACGACATTACGGAAACGACAGTCGATGAGTTTATGACAACTGTGAATATGCCTAATCCCGATTTGTTAATTAGGACGGGAGGAGAAATACGACTCAGTAACTTTTTGTTGTGGCAACTCTCGTATGCCGAATTTTATTTTACAGAAGAATACTGGCCCGATTTTACCGGCGAAAGCCTTTATAGAGCCATTGTCGAATATCAAGCCAGAGAACGTCGTTTCGGAAAAACGAGCGAACAACTATAAATGAAGAAAAAGAGATTGAAAATGCGATATTATATGCCTTTGAAAAGTTTGGCTGTTTTTTTGTTTTTGTCTTTTTGTGTGCAAGTTGTGACCGCACAGAATGAAGAGAAACTCGATACGATATATAATCCGAAGGTCGTTTATTCGGCCATTCCGCAGAAATATGAGATTGCCGGTATCACGGTTACCGGGGCTCCCAATTATGAGGATTATGTATTGATAGGTTACTCTGGGTTGGAAGTAGGACAGGTTATCGAAATACCCGGTAATGCCATTACCGAGGCAGCCAAAAAATTTTGGAGGCAAGGTTTGTTTTCCGATGTCGTGATTAAGTGGACGAAGGCCTATGGCAATAAGGCATGGCTCGAAATACAATTAAAACAACAACCGCGTATTTCGGAAATAAATTACCACGGGATTAAGAAAAGTGAGCGGGAAGATTTGGAAATGCGCTTGGGGTTGGTCAAGGGAAACCAGATAACTCCCAATATAGTGGATCGTGCCACGACGATTATCAAAAAACATTTCGAGGAAAAGGGTTTTAAGAATGCAGAGGTGAACATAAAACAGACCGATGACCTGACCCATGAGAACGAGGTGATCGTCGATATTTATGTGGATAAGAAAGAGAAAGTTAAGGTCCATAAGATATATATAGACGGGAACGAGGTTTTGTCGGATAGGAAAATAAAATGGGCTATGAAAAAAACCAATGAAAAGGGTAATTTGCTTCATTTGTTCCGAACGAAAAAGTTTGTCGAAGAGAATTATAAGAACGATAAAAATCTGATTATCGAGAAATATAACGAGTTGGGATACAGGGATGCCGCTATCGTAAACGACAGTGTGGTGCGGTATAACGATAAAACGGTAGATGTTTACCTGACAATCGATGAAGGAAAGAAATATTATATCCGAAATATAGACTGGGTAGGCAATACGATTTATCCGTCGGATTATCTTTCGGCTGTATTGGGTATGAAGCTGGGCGATGTTTATAATCAGAAAATGCTGAACAAGCGAACAATGGAAGATGAAGATGCGGTTGCCAATTTATATATGGACAGAGGATACCTTTTCTTCCAGTTGGTTCCTATCGAGGGCAATGTGCTGAACGACTCCATCGATTTGGAGATTCGTTTGTTCGAAGGTCCGCAGGCCCGTATCAACAAGGTTGTCATCAATGGTAACGACCGTTTGTATGAGCATGTTATACGTCGGGAGTTGCGTACGAAACCGGGAGAGTTGTTCAGTAAATCGGACTTGATGCGTTCTGCTCGTGAAATAGCTCAAACTGGGCATTTCGATCCTGAGACAATGGATATAAAACCGGAACCGAACGAAGAAAACGGTACTGTCGATTTGGTTTATAATCTCGAATCGAAAGCCAACGACCAAATCGAATTTTCGGCCGGTTGGGGGCAGACGGGTGTTATCGGAAAACTTAGTTTGAAGTTTACGAATTTCTCCATCAAGAATTTGCTCAACCCTAAATCGTTTAAAGGTATCATTCCGCAGGGCGACGGGCAAACGTTTACGATCAGTGCGCAAACGAATGCACGTTATTATCAGCAGTATAGTATTTCGTTTTATGATCCGTGGTTCGGAGGAAAACGTCCGAACTCGTTCCAGTTCTCGGCTTATTATAGCCGTCAGACCGGTATCGAAAGTTCTTTTTTGAGCCGAAGCTACAACAGTTTATACAATAATTCTTTGTATGGAGGTTACTGGGGAAACAGCTACTTGGGTAACTCTTATTATGACGATTATTATCAAAATGCTTATGAAAATGCCTTAGACCCGAACAAGTCTTTGCAGATGATCGGGGTTTCCTTCGGATTCGGGAAACGTTTGGAGTGGCCCGATGACTATTTTACTTTTATGGCAGAATTGGGCTATCAGGCATATATTCTTAAAAATTGGGAGTATCTGTACTATATGCAGAACGGTACTTCTCACAGTTTTACGTTGGGATTGACGCTGGGTAGAAGTTCGATAGATAATCCCATTTATACACGTCGAGGTTCTCAATTTACGTTATCGGCTCAATTTACTCCTCCTTATTCATTATTCTCTAAGAAAGATTACAAGAGCCTCTATGAAAGTTCGTCGAGAGCCGACCGAGAAGAGTTATATCGCTGGATAGAATATTATAAAATAAAATTCAAGAGCCGTGTATATACCCCGTTGAATAACTCCGAAAAATATACACTTGTGCTTATGGGACGTGCCGATTTCGGATTGTTGGGGTCGTATAACAAGTATAAGCAAACGCCTTTCGAAACATTCCATGTGGGTGGCGACGGTATGACCGGGTCTTATACATATGCTACGGAAACAATCGGGTTGAGGGGCTATGATAACGGTGCTCTTACGCCCTATTCCGACGGTCGGGCTTATACCCGGTTCTCGATGGAGTTGCACTTCCCGTTCTTGTTGCAGCCTTCGTCTACGATATATGGTTTAGCTTTTGTCGAGGGCGGTAATGCGTGGACATCGCTCGAAAACTTCAATCCTTTCTCTCTGAAACGTTCGGCCGGAGTGGGCGTTCGTATCTTCTTGCCGATGATCGGATTGATGGGTATCGATTGGGCTTATGGTTTCGATAAAGTACAAGGAGAGAAAGGGGGTGGCCATTTCCACTTTATCTTAGGTCAGGAATTTTAATTTGTGAAAAAACAGATACGTTTGTGTTAAATGCTCTAAAAGGATAGCGCGATTTGGTAGAATCGCGCTATCTTTATTTTTTAGAAAGTGTTTTATGTTATATGGTTTATTGAAACGGGAATGTTTAATTAAATAGAATAACGATATGAAAAGAATAGTTCTTTTTGCGATGGCGGTACTAGCTTTTACTGCGTCGTCGGTAGCTCAGAAGTATGCTTTGGTCGATATGGAATATATACTCAAAAATATTCCTTCGTACGAAATGGCCAACGAACAGTTGAACCAAGTGTCTCAACGTTGGCAAAAAGAGTGTGACGACAAGGCGGCCGAAGCTAAAACAATGTATAAAAACTATCAATCGGATTTGGTATTTCTTACCGAGGAAATGAAGGTAAAACGAGAAGAGGAAATCCGTGATAAGGAGACGGAAGTCGTTGAATTGCGCCGTAAGTATTTCGGCCCTGAGGGCGAGTTGTTCAAAAAGCGCGAAAGTCTTATGAAGCCTATTCAAGACGATATTTATAATGCCATTAAGAAGATTTCGGAAGATAAAGGCTACATGATGGTTATCGATAGAGCTTCTTCTCCGAATATTATTTTTGCGTCGCCGAAGATAGATATTAGTAATGAAGTGCTCACAAAGTTAGGATATTCAAAATAAATGCTTACTTTTGTGCCATTATTCATAACTTACAGTATAGAAACAAAAAAATTATAGTATGATTAAGAAATTTCTTTTCGCCGCAGTGTGCATTTGCTCTTTGAGTTTTGTATCACAAGCGCAACAAGCCCTTAAATTCGGTACCGTTAACTCTCAGGAGATTTTTATGTTGATGCCAGAGAAGGCAACCGCCGAGCAAACTCTTCAAGATATTAATAAGAAATATGAAGATGAGTTTGTAAAAATTCAAGAAGAGTTCACGAAGAAGTATAAAGAGTATATGGCATTGGGCGATACGATTCCCGAGACGATACGTGCTCGTCGTATGCAGGAGGTTCAAGATTCCCAATCTCGTATCGAGAGTTTCCGGGAAATGGCGTCTCAGGATATTCAAAAACAACAAGAAGCTCTTTTCGCTCCTATTCAACAGAAGTTGATGGATGCCATTAAGTCGGTAGGGGCAGAGGGTAAATTTACTTATATTTTTGATTTGGCTTATCCTATCGTTATTTATCAGGGAGCACCCAGTGAAGATGTGACTCCGTTGGTGAAAGCGAAATTGGGATTGAAATAATTATTCCCTCGTCGAGGGGTTGCGAAAAGGATGATAAGAACGTTATCATCCTTTTTCCATATTTATACTTCTAATAATGGATGCGACAAAAATACCTACGAATGTAGGTTCCATCGGAATTTTCGATTCGGGATACGGAGGTCTTACTATTCTCGAACAGGTGCGTAAAGGCCTGCCTCGATATGATTATCTCTATTTGGGGGATAATGCGCGGGCTCCTTATGGTACGAGGTCGTTCGAGATCGTATATGAATTTACTAAGCAGGCTGTATTTCATCTTTTCGACGAGGGATGCTCTTTGGTTATTTTGGCTTGCAATACGGCTTCGGCAAAGGCACTTCGTAGTATCCAGCAAAAAGATTTGCCTCGTCTCGCTCCCGATAAACGGGTTTTGGGGGTTATTCGTCCGACGGTCGAGTCGCTTTCCGAACTGTCGCGTACGGGGCATATCGGGATTTTGGCTACACCGGGTACGATACAGTCGGGCTCCTATGAGTTGGAGATAAAGAAGATGTATCCCGAATTCGTGGTATACGGACAGTCATGTCCCATGTGGGTTCCGTTGGTGGAGAACAACGAAGCACAAGGGAGGGGAGCCGATTATTTTGTTAAGAAATATATCGACGAACTTTTGTCGCAGTCCGATGAAATCGATACGATAGTATTGGGGTGTACCCATTATCCGTTGTTACTCGACAAAATTAGGGCCTATCTTCCTCCGTCTATTTCGGTAGTCTTGCAAGGTCCTTTGGTGACCGACAGGTTGGACGATTACTTGAAACGGCATCCTGAGATAGAGAGTCGTTGCTCGAAAGGGGGAGGTTGCCGCTATCTGACGACGGAATCGCCTCGAAAGTTTTCCGAGGCAGCGACCCTGTTTTTGAATGAGCCGGTAGAGGCTGAGCATATAGTGTTGGGATAAAATATAGAGTTTTGATTATGGCAAAGAAAGTGATACGATCGGATATTCGGGTCAATAAGTACATTAGTGATTCGGGATTTTGTTCCCGTCGGGAAGCCGATAAAATGATCGCCGACGAGCGGGTGACTATCAACGGCGAGTTGGCTACGTTGGGTAGTCGGGTGGCCGAAGGCGATAAAGTGAAAATAGACGGGGAACCGTTGCATTTTATCCCTATGGAACAGCGAGAGTATAAATTGCGCCGTTACGGTTCTTCTCGTAAAGAAAAACTATCGGGAGCTGAAAATCCCAAGGTTGAAAAGACGCAACGAGGAAGACGAGAGAGATTTGCCAGTGGACAGGAGGAACTTCGTCCGAATCGTCGTTCCAAAAATTCGATGGTGAAGAAGTCCGATGAGGCTTCGCATCAAGGAAGAAAGCCGAAGACTTATGCTCCGAAAAAAGTCGTGAAGGAAGGCGAGGAAAAGAGTAAGAATAGAACCCGAACCAAGTTGGTTCCGGGAAAATCCTCTTCTGGTAATGTGAAAAAGAAAATTAAGTAGTTGAGAATGTTTTTTTGAGGAGATGTTAAATGACAATGGGCTGAATCGTAGATGTATCTTTTTTATAACCCCACTCCTCGAAATGGTTGTTTCTCCGGTATCTTCACTATACTGCTTACGCAGCACCCCGCAATGCTCCGGAAGACGGTAGGGGAGAAGGGATATGTCCGATATAAACCGACTGATGAGATGTCGTTTTCAACCCCTCCGTCACTACGTGCCACCTCCCCTATATTTTGCGTTGCAAAACACAGGGGAGGAGTTTCAGATTCCCACTCCAAAGCGATATGTAATCATTTGTTGTTCTAAATATCGATATTCTCACTTTTCAAAAAAAATAAAGGTGGAATGTGAAATGTCCTATGATGTTGTGAGAGTAGGGGGAGGGGATTGAAAGTGTCGCTTTGAACAGCCTTTTATCTCTTTGGAACTTTGAGGGTATTCTCCTTCTCCCTTGTGCTGCGAAGTGAATAGGGGGAATGCCCGCCGGGCAAAGGGGTTAAACCCTCAATCGAAAATCTTATGAAATCTTTTTTAACCTCTCTCCAAAGAGAACAGGAACGAAGTATTCGATAAAAGATTCATCGTTAAAATTCAAATCTACTCCCTCGAATTTTCTATTGAATTGGGTTTAGTATGACACTATCGGTGTTAACCTCCTCCTCTGTGTTTTGCAACGCAAAATATAGGGGAGGTGGCACGTAGAGACGGAGGGGTTAAAAAATACCGGCAGTGGAGTTGACAGAGTCGGGGCTCCTCTCTTTTTGCTCGTCATAGATGAGATACGGGGAATACCCGCAGGGCGAGAGAGCAAATTTACGATTCAGCCCGTTGTCGTTTGAAATGATTATGATTTATGCTAACCATTTGACGAGCAGATAACCTCCTCCCAACAGCCATATATACAATATGGCCGCTAAAAGAAATGGTTTGGCTCCTGCTTGTTTGAATTTTTCGAAATTGGTTTCGGCTCCCAAAGCTGTCATGGCCATTGTGAGCATAAAGGTGTCTAGGCTATTGATTCCGTCTACTACTGGAACGGGAAGCCAATCGAACGAATTGAATCCGATAACGGCAAGGAAACCGAATGCGAACCAGGGAATGGTGATTTTTCCTCGTTGAGTGGCGGTTGTATTTTTGTCTCCTTTGACTGCTTTTACGGCTCGACGGGCTAAGGCAAAACTCATGATGAGTAAAACCGGGGCAAGGAGCATGACTCGAATCATTTTTACGATGATTGCCGAGTCGGAAATCTCTTTCCCCATCGCGTTACCCGCCCCTACCACGTGGGCTACTTCGTGTAAGGTAGAGCCTGTGTAGAGTCCCATTTGCTCGGGTGTGAGGTCGAATACTCCGGCTCGGTAAAGAATGGGATAAATGAACATCGAGAGCGTGCCGAAAATGACAACCGTCGAGACAGCAACTGCTGTTTTATGGGGTTCGCTTTTTACTACCGGTTCTGCACCCAAAACAGCAGCGGCTCCACAGATGGCGCTACCTGTGGCAGTGAGCAGGGCGAGGTCATTGTCCATATTCAACAGTTTCCCCACCAAGATACCCAATAGAATGGTGCAGGTGACGATAATCACGTCGATGAGTATGGCCGAGGCTCCTATGGCGATAACGCTTTGGAAGGTCAGCCGGAAGCCGTAGAGGACGATACCGGCACGAAGTACTTGTTTCGAGCAGAATTTTATGCCCGGAACCCATGTCTCGGGCAATCGGTTACGCAGGCTGTTGGCGTAGAGCATACCCAGTATGATACCTACGATGAGGGGGCTGAGTGACAGATTTTTTATAAATTGGAATTCTGCAATGTAAAAGGCGGAGAATGAAAAAAGTACAATCAACAGAATACCGTGGAGGACATTTCCTTGTTTTTCGCTGAACATATCAAAATGAATTAAATTGTTTTTTATAATCGAGTCGGGGAAAATTTGCCGTTTGACACAGTTAATGCGGAATGCGATATATGTTCATTCCGGGTGTCGTTTCCCTTTTCGGACGCAAAGGTAGAGATTTCATTTCGAATATGGGATTTCTTTGTGGTTATCGGTTATAACCATAGGTTATTTCGATCATTGTACCGTGTTATCAAAAGACAAAGGGACTGCTAATCGGCAGTCCCTTTGCACGATGATTACGGAAAGACTATTCTTCCTCGTACCACTTGGAATACATCAGGTAGTTTTTGGCGATTTTTTGATTGATCTCTTTCGATTGTTCGGGGTCCACCATTTTGATGAATTTGGCCGGTGTTCCGCCCCAAAGCTCACCCGGTTTGATGACTGTCTTGCTCAACACAACCGATCCGGCGGCAACGATGGCTCCTTCGCCTACGACAGCATGGTCGAGAATTACCGAGCCCATGCCTACGAGGGCTCCGTCGTGTATGGTAGCTCCGTGTATGGTAACGTTGTGTCCGATGGATACGTCATCGCCGATTTCGATGGTGGATTTTTCGTATAGGGTATGTAATACCGATCCGTCTTGAATGTTAACCCGGTTGCCGATACGAATAGAATTGACATCGCCTCGCAAGATGGCTCCGAACCAGATACTACATTCGTCGCCGATAACGGTATCGCCGATGAGTACTGCATTATCGGCGAGGAAACAGTCTTTACCGACTTTCGGGGTAAATCCCCGTACTGATTTTATAAGTGCCATGATTAGTTTATAATTTTATCTTGAATTAAATTGCTGTTGTTTTGCGGTGTAACCATTGTTGTTCTTCCTCGTCGAGCATCGGACTTAATCGGTCATAGACCATTTCGTGATAGCTGTTGAGCCACTCGATTTCTTTCTCGGTCATGATAGAAATATCGAGAGCCTCGGTATCGAAGGGGAAAAGGGTAAGAGTCTCGAACCGGTAAAACATGCCGAATTCATTTTCGTAATCGGGCACTGTCAAGACTAAATTTTCACAACGTATGCCATATTCGCCGGTACGGTATAATCCCGGTTCGTTAGAGGTAATCATGCCCGGCATGAGAGGCGTGGGATTTTCTTCGAGGCGTATGTTTTGCGGTCCCTCGTGGACATTGAGGAAATGCCCGACTCCGTGACCAGTCCCGTGCAAGTAGTTGAGGTGATCGTCCCATAGGAAATGGCGGGCGAGGGCATCGAGTTGGGCTCCGCGCGTACCTTGTGGATAATGGCAGGTGGCGAGAGCGATGTGCCCTTTCATTACCAGTGTGAAGTCTCGTTTTTGGCGAGGAGACAGATTGCCTAACGATACGGTGCGAGTGATGTCGGTAGTTCCGTCGAGATATTGCGCCCCTGAGTCGATGAGCAGAAATCCCTTGCGAGAAATGATCGCATTGCTTTCGGGTGTAGCCGAGTAATGGACAATGGCCCCATGCTCGTTGAATCCGGCGATAGTGGCGAAACTTTCTCCTACATAAAGACTTTGTTGCGAGCGGAACTCTCGCAGTTTCTCGGCAACTGTTATTTCGGTTACTTTGCCGCTGTCGATATTTTTTTCTAACCAACGGAAGAATCTAACCAATGCTACACCGTCGCGTATCATTGCCTCGCGTGTCCCGGCGAGCTGAGTCTCGTTTTTGATGCTTTTCAGTAGAGCGATAGGCGATTGGCCCGATACGGGTATGGCATGCAGCTTATTTAATAAGGTGTAATTGATTTTGTTGGTGTCTACGAATACTTTTTTCTCTGCCGGTAGAGCTGCTACGAAGTCGAAAATGTTTTCATAGGGCATTATTTCTACGCTATTTTTTTGCAGGTATTGGCAGACCGTATCGTTGATTTTGGCTTTGTCGATAAAAAGAATACGCCGGGAGTCGTCTATGTATGCATAGCAAATGACGACCGGGTTGCATTCTACGTCGGTTCCCCGTATGTTAAATGCCCAAGCAATTTCGTCCAATGCTGCCAATAACAGAGCAGCGGCTCCTGCTTGGCGTACTTGCTCCATAATTCGGGCCATTTTATCCGAGATAGATTCTCCGCTGTACTTTTCATCGTGAATAAAGGCTTCGTTTTTGGGGATCGATGGGCGTTTTTCCCAAATGGAGTCGAACGGAGTGAAATCGGATACGAATCGGAAGCCGTGGCTCTCGAAGTTTTGTTTCATCGCAGCGGCTTTCGATGCCCCGAACAATGTGCCGTCGATGGCGATGGTCGCACCTTGCGGTAGAGTGGTCAGCAGCCATTGCTCGATGGTGGGAGTGTCGGGCAGTCCTTCTTTAAAAAGTTCGAACCCGGAATCTTCCAGTTGTTGAGCAGCTTGGAGAAAGTACCGCGAGTCGGTCCATAATCCGGCTTGATTGGTTGTGACGACCGCAGTTCCAGCCGATCCGTCGAATCCGGAAATCCAAGTTCGTGCCGCCCAATGGCTGGCATAGTATTCGCTTTGATGCGGGTCGGTTCCCGGTATGATGAAAGCTGTAATACCGGCTTTGCCCATTTCGTCACGCAGGGCTTTGAGTCGGGGTAATGTCGATTTACTCATAATCTGAATGTTTAGAGTTATTGTCGATAAATATTTATCAACCGTGTGTAAAGGTAACGATATTTAGTAAAATAAGAAGATAAAAGGCTGTGAAAATATTGGAATAGAAAGATGGATATAATCGTGCCGATTTTGTGTAAAATTTATTTTCGAGTATATTTTAGCGGTCGAAAGTTTTGTTAATCACAAAACAATCTATAATTTTGCACCGCAATTTATTCAAAAGAAACAAATAAACTAATTTCTAAATAATTATGATTATAGTTCCAGTAAAAGAAGGCGAAAACATCGAGAAGGCTTTGAAAAAATTCAAACGGAAATTTGAAAAAACAGGTGTAGTTAAGGAATTGCGTAACCGTCAGGCATTTGAAAAACCATCTGTTACGAACCGCAAAAAAATGATGCGTGCTATCTACATTCAGAAACTTCAACAGATAGAAGATTAATTTTTTTGTTGTTGGCAAATATTGGATTTTTCAAGAATTTCCTTTATATTCGTAGCGTAAGTTAAAAGCTACGAGAATATGCCGATCGAATCGTTTTTAGAATATATCCGGTATGAGAAGAATCTTTCTACTCATACCGTATTGTCATATAGAAACGATTTGTTTCAGTTTAAAAAGTTCCTTGAAACCGAGTGTGATGGTATTGAGATGCAAAAGGTAACCTCCGATTGTATTCGTGAATGGGTGGCTCTTTTGTCGGAAGGAGGAATGTCGGCTCGTAGTATTTGCCGTAAGATTTCTTCTTTGAGGGCTTTTTACCGCTATCTTGTGGTGCAATCGGATATTCAGGAAAGCCCTGTGAAAAATATTCCTTTGCCTAAGGTACATAAGAAAATGCCGGTTTATCTTCGGCAGGACTCCATGAATGAGCTTTTGGACGATGTGTCGTATGGCGAAGGTTTCGAGGCGGTCCGTAACAAACTTATTATCGCTATGCTTTATCATACGGGTATGCGCCGAGCCGAATTGATAGGGTTGAGGGATACCGATGTGCGTGAAGGAGAGATAAAGGTGACGGGAAAAAGGAATAAACAGAGGCTGATTCCGTACGGAGAGGAATTGTCGCAGATGATTGCCGGTTATCGGCAGGCTCGTAAAGAGTCGTGTGGAGATGATTGTGGCTTCTTTTTCGTTCGGGAAAATGGGGAACCGTTATATCCGCAGTTAGTTTATCGGGTAGTCAATGGGTCTTTGTCGAAAGTTTGTTCGCTCGATAAAAGAAGTCCGCATGTATTGCGTCATACATTCGCGTCGGCCATGCTGAATAACGGGGCAACTCTCAATAGTGTCAAGGAACTGCTCGGACATCATTCATTAGCTTCAACCGAGGTATATACACATATAACGTTTGAAGAACTAAAACAAAGTTATAACCAGGCTTTCCCGAAAAGAAAGTCATAAAAAAGGAGGAAATATGGAAATCCGTATTCAAGCGATTCATTTCGATGCATCAGAAAAGTTGGAAAAGTTTATTCAGAAAAAAGTTTCTAAATTAGAACAATATTACGATGGGATTATAGCCGTCGAAGTTTCTTTGAAAGTGGTAAAACCGGAAACGGCACAGAACAAAGAGGCTGGAATTAAGGTTCTTGTTCCGAGAAATGAGGATATGTTTTCCTGCAAGGTTGCCGATACCTTTGAAGAGGCGGTCGATATGGCTGTCGAGGCTCTCGTTAAGCAGCTTCTGAAAACCAAAGAAAAGATGCGTGAAAAGTAAAAAAAATGTACTGATATTTTTGTAATTTAAAATTAATGCCTAAATTTGCACCCGTTTCTCACCGACTCAATCTTTGATAAACGGGTGCATTCTTCTGAAAAGGAAAGATGTGTGTGGTAGAGGGGGGTGAGATGTAAATTTAAGGTCTTGTAAAGGCTAATATAAGGGCAAATACCAGAGTGGCCAAATGGGGCAGACTGTAAATCTGCTGGCTTACGCCTTCGGTGGTTCGAATCCATCTTTGCCCACAAAAAAAT
>NZ_JAIJHU010000155.1:0-1005 GCF_022723415.1 Barnesiella sp.
AGCTGGTACTTGGATATTGACATCAGGCGTGAAAGAATGAGAAAAAGCATGAGCAAGGAACAAAAACACCTGTAAATTTGGTAATCTTGCAGCTCACCATGGCCTGTGAGAGGTTGAAATGATGGTATAAGTCCAGTAAATTGCCTGCCAACTCATTTTTATCGTCCAAAAGTTTGGATAATTCATCTATTTTATGTAATTTTGCTCTCATTAACAGTTACTCATAAAAGGTTTGATTCTATGTTTTTTAGCGATTACAAAGATACAACTTTTTATTGAGAAACTGTTATTTTTACTCCATTATTTTGGGGTGGGAAACTTTAGTTTGTAATAAGTTTTAACACCTCCAGAATTTCCTCACATGTCAACCTGTCCAAATCATCAATAAATACCACTATTTTCTTATTTATTTTTTCGATTCCATCCTGAAGCCGGGCACGGCTATCCGTAGCGTCCTTAATATTTATTAATCCTAAGAACTTACCCCAAGATGTATCATCTGCTAATACACTAAGATCTTCCATATAATCTTTCATGACAGACTTCATCCCCGTATGGAAAGGAGAAAGCGAAGTAGCTAATGTAGAAAGGAAATCCATTTGAATACAATTCACATTGACAGAAGCCCGCGCATTAAAATCAACAACTATTACGTCAGAAACTTTCTTCAAATTCAATTTCAACAAATTTAAGAAAGAACTTTTTCCTGTTCCCCAAGGAGAATTAATACCTATACTATAACTATTAGAAAATGATTTCTGCCTTATTGAATAAGACAAGCTACGTGCCAATTCTGCATAATGCAATAAATCATTGTTTTCATAAACAATAGGTTCATCTAAGTAAATAGGAACAATCCCCTTATTTTCCTCTGTGTTAGATTCTGTATTTTTATTATACCGAAAAAATTTACCTATAATAAATCCAACAAATAGAGCCATGAAAAAGATAGCAAAACTATCAAGTTTACAAACAATATTGATTAAAGAATAGTCATCAGAATCA
>NZ_JAIJHU010000081.1:0-8550 GCF_022723415.1 Barnesiella sp.
CCTCTATCTTTTTAACCCCCTACGGGCACTCCCCCTATATTCCTTGTAGGAACACAGGGGGAGAGGATTGAAAAGTGGTCTTTTTCCCTATGCTGTTTTTGCGCCCCGCAATGCTGCTGGGCACGGCAGGGGGGAGGTTAAAATATCTTTCCGATAGTGGAATGTGAATCCTCTGCTGTTTTAAGGATTGGCTTTGCCAAGAGGATAATTTCGTGGGATTATTTGGAGAGCCGTGTAACTATTTATAATTTTGTGACATAGTTTATCTGGAATGGCAAAAAAAGAAAATACCGATAGGTGGTTTATCTGTATCTCTCGTTTGTGGGTGGTAGCGTTTGTCGCTTTTCCTTTGTTGTGGAGTGCGTGTTCGGGGCCTAAGAACGAAGTGGTGAAGGGATTCGAAGATGCCGCGGAAGTTCCTACGTTGCGTACACTCGATGTCATGACTCTTATTTCGGATTCGGGTGTGACGAGGTATCGTATCAATGCTCCCGAATGGTTGATGTATGAGAACGCCCAAGAGCCATACTGGTATTTCCCTCGGGGATTGCATGTGGAGAAGTTCGATTCTGTTTTCGCTACCGAGGCCCTTATTCAGGGTGATACGGCTATTTATTTTAAGAACAAACAGTTGTGGCGGCTCGACCGGAATGTGCGTATAGAGAATACGAAAGAAGAGGTTTTTCTTACGTCTCAAATCTTTTGGGATCAGCGTAAACGGGAGATTTACTCCGATTCGTTCATTCATATAGAAACTCCGGACGAAGTCATCGAGGGGTATGGGTTTACGTCTAACGAACAGATGACCCGGTATAAAATCCGTCGTACCAGCGGTATATTCCCTATCAAGCGGGATTCTGTCCCTCCCGATTCGGCGAAGGTCGATAGTGTCGCCGTTCCTAAACAAGCGATAAAGCCATGAATTGGATTTTGATTATTATCATAGCGTTGCTTTTCTCGGCCTTTTTTTCGGGTATGGAGATTGCTTTCGTGTCGTCGAATAAAGTGCGGGTTGAACTGGATATGAAACAGCAGGGCATGATGTCGAAGATATTGGGGCTGTTTTATGGAAACGAGGAGCAGTTTATCTCGACCATGCTGGTGGGCAATAATATAGCTTTGGTTATTTACGGTATGGGCATGGCGGCTCTTTTGGAGCCGGTCATAGCTTTGGTGTGGAATCAGGAGGCTTTTGTCGTTTTGATGCAGACGTTGCTGTCCACTTTGTTAATTTTGTTCGTGGGTGAATTTTTGCCCAAGACGATTTTCCGTGTTAACCCGAATGCGACGATGCGTTTTTTCTCTCCTTTCGTGTGGTTGCTTTATGTCGTTTTATATCCGATTTCGAAGTTTACGTCTGTCGTTTCCAAATGCGTGATGAGACTGGGGGGAGTGAAGATCGCACATCAACCTTATGGAGCCCTGATGAGCAAGATAGAACTTGACTCGTTTATCCAGAAAAGTATAGAAGAATCTGATTCGGGCGAACCGGTGGAGCCGGAGATGAAAATATTCCAAAATGCTCTCGACTTTTCGAATATTCATTTACGGGATTGCATGATACCCCGTACCGAACTCGTGGCTGTGGATATCGACGAGGTTACGGTGGAGGAGTTGTTGCAAACGTTCATCAGTACCGGCATATCCAAAGTGGTGGTTTATCGCGAGAATATCGATAATATTCTGGGATATATCCATGCATCGGAGATGTTTCGTCGGCACGAGGATTGGAAAAAGAGTATTCGCCCGGCTGTTTTCGCTCCCGAGAGCATGTTGGCCAATAAGTTGATGCGCACTTTGATGCAACAGAAGAAAAGTTTGGCTATTGTGGTCGATGAGTTCGGGGGAACTGCCGGACTGGTAACTCTTGAAGATTTGGTCGAGGAAATATTCGGAGACATCGAGGACGAACATGATACTCAAAATCTTGTCGCCCGTAAAGTGAGCGACGACGAATTCGAGTTTTCGGGACGTATGGAAATCGAGCGAATCAATGAGGAGTTCGGATTGGATATTCCCGAATCGGACGATTATCTCACGATCGCCGGGTATATCTTGTATCATTATCAGACATTGCCGAGGCTCGGAGAGACCGTGGAAATAGGGAATTACCGGTTTACTATTTTACAACGAAAAGCTACGAAAATAGAACTTGTACGCATGAAAATAGAGAAATAAGAGATTTTTTTGTACTTTCGCTGCCGATATAAATCCAAATTTTTGTATCTTCGTGCCCTTAGTAAAAGAGGATAAAAAAATAATAAAATATAAAACTAAAATTCATTCAAAGTAACAAATGGCTACGTTAAACAAAATCAGAAGTAAAGCCGGCCTGCTCGTGGTGATTATAGGGGTCGCCTTGCTCGCTTTTATCGTAGGGGACTTCCTGAATTCGGGACATACCTTCTACGCCATGAATCAAAACAAAGTCGCTGTCGTGAACGGGACGAATATCGGAGTCGAAGAATTTCAAGAACGTGTAAAGGTACGTACAGATGAATTACAACAAATGTATGGACAACGCGGAATGACTTTGCCCGAAGGGTATGTTTCCCGTATCAATCAAGAGGTTTATGACCAGATGGTGAATGAAATATTGTTGAGCGAGGAACTTGAAGAACTGGGAATCGTTGTCAGCAAAGAAGAACTTGCCGACTTGCTAAGCGGTGACAATATATCTCCGCAAGTGCGCCAGTATTTTACGAATCCTCAAACCGGAGAGTTCGACCGTCAAGGTTTGCTTAATTTTATGCAGGTGGTTCTCGATCCGGAATCTCATGGATACAATACACCGGAGTTGCTCGCGCAAATAGAGCCTCAACGCCAAATGTGGCTCAGACTCGAACAGGAGGTTAAACAAAATCGTGCCGTTCAGAAATTCGCCAATTTATTGAATCGTGCGATTATGCCGAATAAGCTGGATCTTGAAAATTCGTTCGAAGATAATAAAACTTCGGCCAATATAGCTTATGCTTTACAACCGTATACATCGATTGCCGATTCGACGATCGCTGTAAGCGACAGTGAGCTTAAAGCCGAATACAACAAGATGAAGTCGTTTTATAAAACACCCGAACGTCGTTCGATCAAATACATCACGGTAAATATCGTACCCAGTGAGGCCGATTATGCCAAAGCTAAGGAAAAGGCAGAAATGAACGAATCGGTATTCGCTACGACGGACGATGTGGTAGCTTTTATCGCCAATAATTCCGATGAGTCTTATGACGATTCTTTCGTGGCTATTTCGTCGATGCCCGAAAAAATGAAAAAATTTGCACAAACGGCCAGTGTAAATGAATCGTCTCCGATGGAATTCGAAAACGATACTTATACGATGTATCGTTTGATGGATACGAAGGTCGCCCCGGATTCTATCAAAGTTCGTTTGCTTTCGTTTCAACCCCGTTCGACAGAGATCGATAGCGTTTTAAATGTGTTGAATCATGGAGGAAGTTTCGCCGAACTTGCCCCGAAATACAACGGGAATGATGAAATTTGGTTAATGGAGAATATGGCTTCCAGTGTGGGAAGACCTTTCATCAACAAAGTATTTAGCGAGAATGGAAACGGTTATTTCAAGGCCGAGAGCTTGGGCGGGGAACACATTGTACAAATATTGTCGCGTACGGCTCCGGTGAAAAAAGCCAAAGTAGCGGCTTATGTTTTGGCTGTCAATCCCAGTACAGAAACTCATACCGCTCTTTATAACCAGTTGTCTTCTTATAGTGCAGCCAATAATAATGCAGAGAAATTCAATACGGGGGCAAAAGAGGCCGGATATACGGTTAACAGCTATGAATGCAGTGCCGAAGATTATTCATTACCCGGAATCAATGATGCCCGTCAAGCCATTCGTTGGGCGTTTAATACCGACAAAGGCGAGGTTTCGGAAATCTTTACGCTCGATAACTCGTTCGTGGTTGCTGCTCTTGACAACATTACAAAAGAAGGATATGCTCCTCTGGAACAAGTGAAAGATATATTGGCTATGCAGATTCGTAACGATAAGAAAGCCGAGAAGATTATCGGTGACTTGAAATCGAAGAATCTCAATTCTTTGGCCGGATATGCCGAGGCTATGAAGGCACAAGTGGATAGCGCCAAGTTCGTGTCTTTCTCTTCCCCGTCTATCGCAGGTGTCGGTTACGAACCGGTGTTGAGCGGTTTGGCTCCCGTTTCGGAGAATGGAAAGCTCGTAGGTCCAGTGAAGGGATCGAGAGGGGTGTATGTGTTTACGGTTACGGACAAAACCGTTTCGGAACAACCGTTCGATGCCCAGACAGAAACTCAGAAGATTCAGCAGAATTACGGCTATCTCATCAATAGTCGCTTGATGGAAGTTCTTCGGGATAAAGCGGAAATAGAAAATACGATGATTCGTTTCTTCTAATAAACGGATTTTTTGATAAACACAGAGTGCGTATATCGTGGCTGTCGGCTCGATACACGCACTTTGCATTTGTGTTGTAGAATCTCTCGATAGTCATGGAAAAGGAACATTTGTTGGGAAAAACGTTAGAGGAGTTACAGACGGTAGCCGAGGAGAACGGACTGCCTCGTTTCGCGGCGAAACAGATAGCTTCGTGGCTTTATGAAAAGCGTATAGATCATATTGCGGGCATGTCGAACCTTTCGTTGAAGCATCGGGAGTTATTGTCGCAGCGCTATGATATAGGCCGGGAGGCTCCGGTTCAGTCTCTTCGTTCTACCGATGGAACGATAAAATATCTTTTTCGGGTAGGAGGCGATGATTTTGTGGAAACGGTTTATATTCCCGATCGCGACAGGTCTACTTTGTGTGTGTCGTCGCAGGTGGGCTGCAAGATGAATTGTAGTTTTTGCATGACCGGAAAACAGGGTTTTAAGCGTAGCTTGTCTTCTGCCGAAATAATTAATCAGATTCTTTCGGTGGAGTATAGCGATAAACTGACGAATCTGGTATTTATGGGTATGGGGGAACCGTTTGATAATCTCGACGAGGTGATGAGGGCTCTGTCTGTTCTTACATCGGAATGGGGTTTTGCATGGAGTCCGAAGCGAATCACCGTGTCTACGATAGGCCATTTGAACGGCATACGTCGTTTTCTCGATGAGAGCCGATGCCATTTGGCCGTGAGTCTTCACTCTCCTTTCCCGGAGGAGCGTTTGCGAATTATGCCTGTGGAGAAAGCATTCCCGATGACCGATGTCTTGGATTTATTGCGTCGGCGCGACTTTTCTCACCAACGTAGGCTTTCTTTCGAATATATTTTGTTTAACGGGTACAATGATAGTTTGGATCATGCCGATGCATTGGCTCGTTTGTTGAAAGGTATGGATTGTCGGGTGAACCTGATACGGTTTCACGCTATCCCGGGGGTAACTCTTAAAAGTACCGATATGCAATCGATGGAGGCTTTTCGGGATCGATTGAATAATCGTGGAGTCGTGGCGACTATACGGGCTTCGAGAGGAGAAGATATATTTGCGGCTTGCGGTATGTTGTCTACGGCCGAGAAAAACAAGAAATAGAATCGGGGTTTTAAATAGTTCTTATATCCGGCAGGGTATATCGTGGATTTTTGTTACCTTAGTGAGCTCAAATTAGGTCGGTGATCGTATGCCGAGAAAATTAAGTTATAAAGATTTGGAGTTATGGAATGTAAAATAAAAGTGGGGATTACCCAGGGTGACATCAATGGAGTAGGGTATGAGGTTATCCTCAAAACATTGTCCGACCCACATATCGTGGAGCTTTGTACACCTGTCGTCTATGGTTCGGCTAAGGTTGCCGCCTATCACCGGAAGGCTCTCGATATTCCGGCTGTTAATTTTAATATTATTAGCGATGCATCGGCAGCCGATGAAAATAAAGTGAATTTGATTACTTGTGTCGACGACGATGTGAAAGTGGAAATAGGAAAGGCTACGGCAATAGGAGGGGAGGCTGCTTATGCCGCTCTTGAACGAGCTGCTGCCGATATGGAAGCTGGTTCGATAGACGTATTGTTGACGGCTCCCATAAACAAACATGCCATACAGTCCGATAAGTTTGATTTTCCCGGACATACCGAGTATCTTGAACGTCGCTTGGGGAACGGACAAAAGGCGTTGATGATATTGTTGAACGATACTTTACGGGTCGCTTTGGTTTCGGGGCATGTGCCTGTTTCGAAAGTCTCGTCTGTTGTTACGAAGGAAACCATTCTTGAAAAGTTGCAAATTTTTGAACAGTCGTTGAGGCAGGATTTTTGTGTGGTAAAGCCTCGGATTGCCGTGTTGGCGTTAAACCCTCATGCCGGAGACGACGGACTTTTGGGAACAGAAGAGATTGAAATCATAAAGCCAGCCATTCAAGAGGCCAATGCCAAAGGAATGCTTTGTTTTGGCCCTTATCCGGCCGATGGCTTTTTCGGAACCGGACATTATCGTCAATTCGACGGTGTGTTGGCTATGTATCACGATCAAGGATTGGCGCCTTTCAAGGCGATAGCGATGGAAGACGGGGTGAATTATACGGCCGGATTACCGGTAGTTCGTACTTCTCCCGATCATGGTACGGCATACGACATAGCCGGACAGAACCGAGCCGACGAGCAGTCGTTCCGTCACGCTCTTTATTTGGCGATAGATGTATTCCGTAATCGTTCTTTTTATAAAGAAATAACAGCGTCTCCGTTAAGGAAGCAGTATTTCGATAAAAGCGGGGATAAGGAGGTGCTCGACCTGACGTCCGATACCGATAAAGGTGAATGAGTCGTTTTCTTGGAAGAAGAAAAAAGGGTTTGTGTCGAGCATCGTTTTTGAGTGTGGAAATGAATAACGAATAAAAAAAACAGAGATATAAAATGGGAAAAGTACTTATTATCGGAGCCGGAGGAGTAGGAACGGTGGTGGCGCATAAAATAGCGCAGAATCCCGATGTGTTTACCGAAATCGTTTTGGCAAGTCGCACGCAGTCCAAGTGTGATGCCATAGCCGATGCCATTGGCGGCAATCGTATCGTGACCGACCGTGTCGATGCCGACAAGGTTGAGGATTTAGTGGCATTGTTCAAAAAGCATAAGCCCGATATCGTTGTCAATGTGGCTTTGCCTTATCAGGACTTGACGATTATGGATGCCTGTTTGCATTGCGGTGTCAATTATCTCGATACCGCCAACTATGAGCCTCTCGACGAAGCTAAATACGAATATAAATGGCAGTGGGCTTATCGGGAACGTTTTGAGCAAGCCGGGTTGACGGCTATTCTCGGTTGCGGATTCGATCCGGGTGTGAGCGGGGTTTATACGGCCTATGCGGCGAAACATTATTTCAAAGAGATGCAATATCTCGATATTGTCGATTGCAATGCCGGTAATCATGGTATGGCATTCGCTACCAATTTCAATCCCGAAATCAATATCCGGGAAGTAACCCAAAAAGGTAAGTATTACGAGAACGGAAAATGGATCGAGACAGAGCCGCACGAGATTCATCGTCCTCTCACTTATCCTAATATAGGCCCCAAAGAATCCTATTTGATTTATCACGAGGAGTTGGAATCGCTGGTTAAAAATTATCCTACGATTAAACGTGCTCGTTTTTGGATGACTTTCGGGCAGGAGTACCTCACTCATTTGCGTGTGATTCAGAATATCGGTATGGCGCGTATCGATCCTATTATGTACAACGGAGTAGAGATCGTACCTATCCAGTTCCTTAAAGCCGTTTTGCCCAATCCGGGAGACCTCGGTAAGAATTACACGGGAGAGACCTCTATCGGTTGTCGCATTCGGGGTATTGGAAAAGATGGAAAGGAACTTACTTATTATGTGTATAATAATTGCAGCCATCATGCTGCCTATCTCGAAACCGGAGCACAGGGTGTGAGCTATACCACGGGCGTTCCTGCTATGATCGGAGCCATGATGTTTCTCACCGGCAAGTGGAAAAAACCGGGCGTTTATAACGTAGAGGAATTCGATCCCGATCCTTTCATGGAACAGCTCAACAAACAAGGTCTGCCGTGGCACGAAGTGTTCAATGGGGATATAGAGTTGTAATTATAGTAAATAAAGACTTTTTTGGATAGGGCTGTCTGTACAACGGATAGTCCTATTTTTTGAGAAAAAGGTTTGTGTTTTGTTTAGGCATACCAACCTTTGCTCTTTTTATCTAAGTCGGTTGCATATTATCTACGGTTCAGTCGATAATTAGAGGGGATTGTCCTTGTATATTCCAGCCCCTCACCGAAGAAACGGCCGAAAGTATTAACCTCCTCCTCTGCGCACGAATGTGCGATAGGGGAGGTGGCACGAAGTGACGGAGGGGTTGAAAGGCTGTTCAAAATGTCTCCTTTAATCTTTTTCCTCTACTCATCGCAGATTCAATCTTTTCGTTTTTCTGTTTCTGTTTTAACCCCCTCGCCCTGAGGGCACTCCCCCTATATCGTTGCGCCACACCCCGCAATGCTGCGGGATACGGCAGGGGGAGAGGTTGCGATTTGATTTTATTGCTGTTGCTGTCGCAGTTTTTTAACCCCTCCGTTCTTCGGACACCTCCCCTATATTTTGCTGTGCACAACAC
>NZ_JAIJHU010000082.1:0-8345 GCF_022723415.1 Barnesiella sp.
CTCTGCGCACGTATGTGCGATAGGGCAGATATCCGAAGGGCAGAGGGGTTAAAAAACAGAAGAATGATAGTGTCAAAAGATTCCTTCGGACACTCCTCCCCTACCGTACCCCACAGCATCACGAGATGTTGCACTAAAATCGAAGCAGGAGCAAAGACAATTCAATAGAAAGACATTAACACTTCTCCCCTGTGTTGCGGAGCAATATAGGGGAGACACCTCAGAAACTGTTGTTTCTGAGGAGAGGGGTTGAATAAAAACGGGAAAAAGGGATTCCGTCTTTATCGGGCATGAAGCCCGATTCATCACTGCACCAACCGAAGCGTATAATTCAATCCACTCTGCGGCTTCTCAAATTTATCGTTCAACAAAGTAAGACTTGTTCCCTCTTTTGACAAAAGAAAATTAAAAACAGTGCCATCGTCGGCAACCAGTTGCCACACCACGGCATCCTTGTCATCGGCCGAACCGCGTTGAGTGAACCGCCTACCGGTATAAGTCACGGTCTCGTCCTTCCCGTTTTCAGCCTCCAAATAAGTCATTGCAAGCACGAATGTCCCGTCCCCGCTATACTCGCGATTACGCACCGTCAGAGTGTAACGTATACCCGGAGTATCGGCTGCCGGCAGTACCCCCTCATAAGTCCGCTCCTGCCAATCGCCCAACGACGAGTCGGCAGCTGCACTATCTTCCCGATATATGACCTCACCCCGCTGTTCGATCGTCCATAAACCATTTATGAAACGCACATTCTTCGTATCGTCGTCCTCCACATTCCAAGCAAAACCGCCCGAAGGCAACGTCCGCCGCTCCAAAATCTCATTCGGTTGCCCGTCGGAGAAAAACAATTCCACTTGGGACGAATCGGGAGAAAAGACGATATAGACCGAACGGTTATCCCCTCGAACCGACTCCGTGCGGATACCCTTCTCGAACACCCGTATACAATCCTGCGACACCTCACTCCACACATATCCGGCAGAGCCTATGCAACCATGCTCGTCTCGGTCGCCACCGAGTAACGCTCTTTGCGGATAAGACACCATTTTCAAAGCCCCCATTCCCTTTTCATACCTTCCCCGGTAAGTAATCTCGGCCGTATCGCCCAGCAGCAATCCGTCGACCCCGCTTCTATCGGTATCGACCGTACTGAACGACAACGTGTCATTGTCGTCGGTAACAACAGTAACCGTATTCATGGTAGCATCACATACAATTCCCCTAGCTTCACCATAATCCGACTTGGACGAACAACCGCACAATAACCCCACGATTGCAAAAGACAATAATAATGTTCTCATATCTTCAAAATTTAATTTTCTTTATTCGATTTCCTACCTCAAAACCCGACAAGGGAAAAATAGAAACAAGACAAAACCGATATTCCTATTCCTCACATCGAGTCATATCCTATATTCGAAAAATCAAATATACACAAATATCTTCCATTCCATACAAACCGGGACATTAAAATCCCCATCTATCCAAAAAGAACAGCTCCCTGCCCGTTTTAGTTTAATAGATGTTCAAGCTCCCACCACCCCAAAAGATATATATTGAAGAGTTAAGATATTCGTTAAAAGTATTTCCCCTCCTCCTCTGCCGTGTCCCGTAACCTTACGGGGTGTTTTGCTATGCAAAATATAGGGAAGGTGGCACGTAGTGACGGAGGGGTTAAGATATTAATTAGGTGATTTCAAGAAGCGATATCGAATACCTTTAATCTTTCTTCCCCGTGTTGCGAAGCAATATAAGAAAACTACCGAAGAAACAAAGGGGAGAGTATATAAAAGAAGAAGCCCCACTAATTATCGACCGATTCATTTTACACCGCCGTAATAAACTTCCGTTCCGTCTGCAAAAAAGCCGTTACAAGTTTTTTGCAACGGCTTTCCAGCGGAGTAAGGGGGATTCGAACCCCCGATACGCTTTTGACGTATACACGCTTTCCAGGCGTGCCTCTTCAACCACTCGAGCATCACTCCCTCGGGTCGATCCCGTAAAAACGGTGGCAAATATAATACATTTTTCGGGTTCGACGAAAGTTTTTACAAAAATAGTATCTCATTTTTACGACAGCCGCCCGAATTACCCCTTGATAATATTTACAGAAAGTACCTTATCGTCCACATGAACATACAATGTGTACACCCCCGGCATCAATCCCGACATAGGAACCAGCACAGAATACTCTCCCTCATCTTCTTCACGACTCGGTGTCCGTCTCAGACAAATTCCCGCACTACTGTGCAAAGTGAACCACACCGAAGCCGAACGAGTAAGTTTATATTTTATTGTCAAGTCACTCTCCACCGGATTGGGCAGATATTCCGCCTCGGTAAAAACATTCTCGATCGGTAGGATCTCCTCCTCAATCGATTCATCGTCGGCACTACGGTCACTCTCCCCACTCAGATAATCGGGCGGATAGTAAAACGATACAGCCGAGAGTATCGTATCGGCCTGTGTACCATACAGCGTGGAAGTCTCGCTCTCGAACACCGGATAACGATTCTGCGGCACATACCAAGCATACGTATCCACACTCACTGACAAGCTGTCTTCACATATCCTCACATATCGGCGGGCGGTATGTACCCGCAGGGCGTTTCCGAAAGTCTCTCCCGGTAAACTCAATTCACCTTCGGCATCGGCTGTGACAGTCGTCGTTCCCTCGACGAAAAGAGGAATACGCTGACCATACCGTCCTGCTCCTTCGAAACGACTCGTCAGAGAATCGCCATAAGCGAAAGGATAACGCAACAAAAGTTCGGGACGAGCATAATCGATATAGAAAGTCGCATTCTCATGTCCCACACACCACAGGCTATCACTTCCTTGTCGGTAATAATAACGGTTACGCCCCTCGCGACCACAAAGAATATCCATATGGGAACTGTCCGGAATAAAATATTCCACGGGAAGTTCCTCCGAAAGGATTTGCATTCCTCGGAAATCCCACCGGCATTTCGTTCCGGCCCTGCCCGGTTCTTGGTACTCGACCAGCCATTTGACGAATGCCTCCCCGGCTTCCAGCCGGTTGCTGTCGGCTGTCAATTCTATTGCCGACAAAACTTGTACAGCAGCAATACCGGCCGTACATAATAAAACACGTATATTCATAACATTTCTCTTTATCCGTTTCATCGTTCTATTCATTCCGATAATGGTACTTATACAATGTCGTAGTCTTCTCTCCCTCTTTCACACGCACCAATCGCCCCGCATCATCATACTCATAATAAGTCGTATGCCCCCGAGGATCGGTCGAAGAGGTAATTCCCACCAGCGGCTCATACGTATAAACGGTTACTTGTGCCGACGGCAGTTCCGTACGCAATCGGGCCAGCAACATTCCGTCTGGAATTTCAGCCGCAGCGAAAGCCTCGGCATCCCCTATGATGCTCTCTACTTGCTCCCAAGAGGCATTCTTGATTTCCGCCACCGGGTATTGATAACTATATCCCCACAAGTAAATGGTAGTTAAATCATCGCTCGTTATACACAATGGATTTCCATGAGAATCGTATCTACTGTATTTCGACTTCAAATAAAATGGATTGCTCTCAAACGATATCATAAACTCACTCGGTTTAAACACTTTCGGATAAAATTGCTTATAACTTAACTTTTGAGTGGACAACAATACATTCTCGAATTTTTTCTTGTATTCCTGCCGTTCTATGATAGGAGAGACTATGTTATTTTTTATCATTCCCTTATATGGGTCTTCATTTTTATAAGCATCGGAAAAGACATACTCATTCTTTATCTCCAACATTTCACCATCACTGGTCGTTTGAACAATACTAATCGGCTTTAAATAAATAGAATCATACGCATAACTTTCATTCTTTACAAAATTACCGTTATCTGTCCACAACGAGTCTATCGTCTCCGATAAAACGGGAGTAGAGGTATCTATCAAATATCGATCTTGAAGGAAAAACGGAAAACTCCTCGAATGTTCAAAACGTCCATAAATAAGATCCAAACGCTCGAATAAATCAGGAGTCAGAATTAAATCGTCTAAATCGGTTGTACTTAAAGAACCTATACGGACAAAAGACGGTGGATAAAACGTTGTTTTTGTTACGCTTAAATTTCTCAATTTGGTGCGACTTAATAATTCATATTCATTTCTTATTATCCTTTCTGACACCCAATTTCCTATTTCGTCCTGTCTTTGAACCAACGTCTCTATCAAATTCCCCGATTTCCATCTTCTCCATGTATGCAACCGGGGAAAAGTCAAATCATTATTAGGCCGAGACCTAGTATACAAGTTTCGGTGTTCTTCAAATCGATATACATTCCTACCGATATTTTGTTCGTTCGTACCGATATATTCTATAACTTCGGGATATCTGATTTGGTTTCCTGTTCCCAAAGTTAAAGCTCCGTTCATATCAGATGAATAGAATCTCTTTCTAAATGAAAATTCGTGATAGCGAATAAACCCTTGATTTTCTGTCCTCATTTGAAAAAGAATGCCGTCTGCCTCATGAATATAATTTTCTGCACTATCGGGCATCAATTCCAATACACCCGGAGAGTATTCATAACTTCTGCTAGTTTTATTTCCTTTTCCATCATCATTGATAATTCGATGAATCCGTAATCCTCCTCCTGGTTTATTATCTTCCCCATAACGATTCAACTGATATTCAAACTCCGAAAAACCACCGGTAGGATAAACTATTTTTTCTAAAATGTATGCTTGGGCAAAATATTCAGAAGGAGTTCTATCGCAGAACCCGATGGTATAATTATATAACAGACCTTTTTCCAACACACCCCATGCTCCATTTTTTACTTGGTTCCGTTTAAATGTCAAATAAAAATTAGGAACCAAAGACGTATTGTCGTTACAACCATTATAATATCCCCAATAATCCAATGCATTGGTATGTTCCACTTGGGGAAATCGTACATCATTATATTCAAACAAATATCGAGAATCGCACACTCGTCGAGAATCTAAAAACTCAACAGAATTTAATGCATTCCACCGCCCCGATTCGTCAAAAGCGGTTGTGTTGAAACGAACACTTCTTAATAACTCGTTTCTATTATCGAAAATATCTATACTCGAAACTCGCTCTCCTCCATCTATCGAATTAAATACAATTTTCCCCAATGGAAAAATAATCTCCGATATTGTTTTTATATTATACAATAACTCTCTATATCCGTTATATACCAAACATTCTATACTAGACCCAGCATAACTATCTCCAAAATAAGTATGCGTTCCCTGCACATCTTCTATAATCTCATCTCCCTGACGACCATCTTTTATTTCCACAAAATGATTGGGAACCCAAATTTTATACGTAAAACTCCCATTTCGCGATGCATCTCTGTATTTAAAAACAATACTATCTTTTCCGTGGCTCGGCTTTATTCCGGTCAAAAGCCAACTCGACTCGAAATTGCTACCCGTATATTCCACAGCCTTCGATTGCCCGTCTAAGGATTTACCAAATCTATATTGAACTCCTTTATCGTCATAAATATCGATCTTTTGAATAAGATGACCGGCCCACTCGGGTTCTATTTTTAACGAATTATGCGGGAATTTAATTACTTCGTCAAATCTGCCCACAACAAATTTCCCGACGTTATCATTAAACCGATAGGAAAAAATATCATATTCCGAGTCAAGTACCGTATTCACCAACTGCCCGCAAGCCAATCGTTGTAATATTTTGAAATCCTCTTCATCTGTTTCTGTAAGATAGCCCGCCTCCAAAGAATCTACATTAAACATAGGAACCCGCTTGTCTGGTTTCCCCATAATTGTTCGTGACACCAATCCTCCCACATCTATAATCCACCCCGTAGCGACATTCGACAACTGAGTTTCATAAAATTTCACACCTGCATGATGGTATCGCAATGTTATCGGCACCTCTATTCCCTCCATCTTTACAGTATACAATGGTATGGATATATCAGCAATTCCTGTATTATAATTAACCGGATAATCTCCATAAATATGAAATGCGGCAGCCCTCGGAGATGGAGGAATAATGGGTCTATCCTCCGGCAAACTTTGTTGATTTTGGCCGATTATACAGAAAAATGGGAATACGACTAGCACAATTATAATCCTAATATTTTTCATATTCAATTATACTAAATTGTGATTATACACTTCTACATGTTATCCTTTAATATCAGGCTTCCGCAAAGACGCTTCGCCCTCGGTGATCGATCCTTGTTCCTCTATTATTCGCTTTCGCAGTTTTCCTTTTTAGTCCTGTAATAACACGACATTTCTCTTTTCCTATAATCATCTTCTTGCTTTGAAACTGGTTTTCATCTGATTTTTTAATTGTAAGGGGTGTCTAATTTTACTGTTCAGATAGTTTTCTAATATTGTATGCCCATATTTAAATCAATAGACATAGTTTTATTGGTCATAAATGAACGAAATTTACCAAAACGTCCGTTGTCGTCCTTTATTACAAAATAAGACAATCGTCCGAATGTAAAATTCATACCGTTTGAACTTTCAGTAATATAACCTACACTATATTTTGACAAGTCAAAAAGAAGCAATCTCTTTATTTTTTCCATTTTTCAAAATAAAATAACATATCGGTATTGTAACAAACTCAGAAAATAAAGCAGGCAAATTAATAAATTCTAATGCCATTATATCAATATCTATATTCCAAGATTGCCAAATAATAAGTGACAATAATACCGAAATACAAAACTGAACTAACAACAATAATGCGATTTTATATTTGCGATTTACCTCTTTTCGTAAAACAAAAAACAATACGATACAGCCAACTATATAGATTATAGAGCCTAAAAAAAGTTGGAGTGATATCAGCTCCCAAATTGAAATATATTGTTCGTCCATATTATTTATTATTGTTCCCATTCTATTTTTTCTGTCTTTGGGTCAGGCTTGAAATTATCTTGATACTCCTTTACCATACTATTAGGTCTGGGATCAATGATTGTTTAATAGATAAATAATGAAACAAAATACAAAACAAGCGAACCAATAACGTAGGCAAATACTAACCAGCCTTTCAATTGGCTATTCTTTTCATCTTTATATTTTTCTGCTAACTCTTTGTATCTATTTTCATTAAGAACAAAGAAACTCAACACGAAAAGCAAAATCCAAATTAAATAAACTATCTGTATGCTATATCTAATTCCTAATATATAGCAAAATAAGCCAATTAAAAACAGTATATTGGAGGCAAAGGCAAGGAATAATGAAAATTTCCCTGAAATATAATAGTTATTGTTTTCGCCCCATGATTTATAAAATTTAGAAGCTCTATAAAATACGTAATAAAATAAATCTTTCATTTTCAATTTATTTGAATGGTTGATAACCAGGTAGTCCGGGATTTATTCCCATTTCTATTTGAGGTATTAAAACACCATTAACCCACTTGTAATGCAGTTGCTTTCCTCCAAATGACCAATACAAAGAAGCACCTGTTCCAATAACAGGGACAAAGCTCATTCCACCCATAAAAACGTCTAATCCGTGTTCAAGTTTTCCTTCAAATGTAGATGCTTCTCTAAATTGATAGGCAGAAGCAAGCACGCCAAGACCTCCTAACAATTTTCCAAAATGTCCTACCCCTTTCCCAATTTTTGAAATTGAGGATGGAGTTACCCATTGATTTCCTTTCCAGCCATTTTCATAAAATTTAAAATCAAGAGCTCCTTTGCTGTTTGTTAATCGAAAAGTTGCATTGCTTCCTTCGGCATATCCTCCTAATGAGCCTGCCACAGCAGAACCCTTTGACAGAAGATTTCCTAATGTAGAATTTAAAGCATTTGCATTTTTTTCGTCAGCAAGATTATATGAACTGCTACTTAAATAAAGCTCTCCTTTGCTATTTGTGTGTTGCGTAAATAACGTTGCATTGTCTCCATTAATTGATAAATAATTTTGTCCAATATTATTCCAAGTATTTCCGTTATCGTCTTTGTAAATTTTATCTTGTGATTTACGCCACATAGTTTGAGAATTCCCATCCTTATCCGTATATTCATACCAGTCCCTTCCGTCCGGGTCTACATAATTCACCGGATTATTATTACAATAGGCATAGGGCGAGATAGAGTAATATTTCTCGCAGAGAGGATCCATCGTCATAAATCGGCAGAGAGCCGGATAATACATACGAGCATCGAAGTCGTAACTGTCATAGCCGTGCAGCTCTATAAACTCCTTTCCTCCGTATTTATACGGCTGCTCTTCGGGCTGGTAATGGGCTTCATAAGGAAGACCGAAAGGATAGTATTGCATACGTTGGTAGGTGACGGTATGCTCTATGGGTTTTGGGCGAATAGGT
>NZ_JAIJHU010000083.1:0-8328 GCF_022723415.1 Barnesiella sp.
AGAATAATATTATCATTGCAAGTAGGTATGTTCCGGCCATATTGAGCCCCTGTCTCGCATCTTGAATCCCTTGATTTTTGTCAATAGCCCGCTATTGACTGCATATCTCGGACTCCAATCTGCTTCAAACATAGGTCTCAATCTGTCTCGGAATAAATTTAAAACATCTTCTAAATATTAGCCTAAAAAATGTAAAAAAGCGAGTGGGCATTTAAACTTTGGCGGGGTGTCAAGGTCTTATAAACGTTGTGATCAATAGATTGATTTTTTTAAGATGAATAAGAGAGGTTTTATTGCCCTATTTCTGTGTATTTTTTTATCGACCATCGCGCAGAGCGTAGCGGCACAATTTACAATTTCGGGTATCGTTAAAGACAAAAACGACAATCTGCCATTACCGCAGGTGAGTATCCGGTTGTTATCGGCGAAAGACAGCACATTCGTTACGGGGATTTCCAGCAAAGACAACGGAACATTTTCTCTGAAAGTCCCGAAAGCGGGGAATTATATTGCCGCATTTTCATTCTTGGGATATAGAACCGCATACGAACCCGTGCAGCTATCGAAAGGGCAGCCTCGAAGAAATTTGGGAGATATTCTATTGGGTAGCAACGATGTATTGTTACAGGAAGCCGTAGTGGTGGGTAAAGCTCCCGAAGTGGTAGTTAAAGAAGACACGGTGGAGTTTAATGCCGACTCTTATAAAACACAGCCCAATTCTGTCGTCGAGGATTTGTTGAAAAAACTGCCGGGCGTCGAGGTGGATAGCGAGGGAAAAATAACCCATGCGGGAAAGGAGATTACCAAAATATTAGTGGACGGTAAAGAGTTCTTCTCGGACGACCCCAAAGTGGCTACTAAAAACCTGCCCGTGGACATCATCGAAAAGCTGCAAGTCGTAGACCGAAAATCGGACCTTGCCCGCTTGACCGGAGTCGACGACGGGGAGGAGGAAACCGTTATCAACCTGACTATAAAAGAGGGTATGAAACACGGTTGGTTCGGTAATGTAACAGGCGGATACGGTCTGGACGGACGATATGAGGCCGGGGCTATGCTCAACCATTTCTTCGGTGACAACCAAGTGACTATCCTTGCAGGTTCGAACAACACGAATAATATGGGATTCACCGATATGGGCGGAAGCCGGTTTCGTCGATTCGGGGGTATGAACGGTATCAACACCAGTCACAATGTAGGCGTAAACTTCAATGTCGGCAAGGGAGATGCGTTCCGAGTCGGCGGAGATATCAGTTACAACAACAGTAATCGAGACGTTTTGCAACGCACCGAACGGCAAAACATGTTCGAAGACAGTACCTCGTATTACAGCGGGTATAACAAAATGAAAGACAACGGGCAAAACATCAGGGGGAATTTCAGACTACACTGGGAAATAGACTCTCTGAATACACTCGAATTCCGTCCGAGATTTTCCGTGGCTCTTTCCAAATCGGACAGCTATGATTCGGCTCTTACTACTGCCGGCGACATAGCCCGCAGTAAAGTAAATTTCAGCGAAAGCGACAACCACAATAAGGGTACAGGGTATGATTTATCGGGCGAATTGATTTATAATCATAAATTCCGTAACCGTCCGGGACGCTCGTTCAGTATACAAGCGCAATATAGTTATAGCAACACAAAAGAGGACGGGTGGACCAAAGCCCTCTATAAATATTACATGCTCGACAAAGACAGTACGCTCGACCAAATGGACGACAATCACACGTGGAGCAATGGCTACGGCGCACGGTTTACTTGGACAGAACCGTTGGGCGACGTGAAGAAAGGACGTTTTCTAACATTTTCCTATCGGTTTCAAGCCAGTTTCAACAATGCAGACAAATATACTTATGACATCTTAAACGATCCTTTCGCCATACCTTACGACACGGTGCGAAACGATGAGCTGAGCAACAGTTTCCGTAACGATTACTATTCACACCGAGCACAAATCGGATTCAAGCAAGTGACGGCCAATTATACCTACGACATCGGGGTGGCAGCCGTCCCTTCGAGTTCTCAATCTATCGACTTGATAAACAGCGAACGCAATATACCCAAGCGCACGGTATTCAACGTAGCACCTTACCTACGCTACCGCTACAAAATGGGAAAACAGAGTTCTCTACGTATCGACTACCGGGGCTACTCGTCCCAACCGTCGATGAACCAGTTGCAACCGGTCGAAGACCGTTCGGACCCCTTGCGTATCGTCGTGGGTAATCCTGAACTGAAACCCTCGTTCCAAAACAGATTCCGTGCCCGCTTCAACGACTACGACGAAAAGACCCAGAGAGCTATCATGGCTATGATCGACGGAGGATTCACTACCAACAGTATCATTTCGGAAACTACCTACGATTCCAAAACCGGAGGACAGCGGACAACCTATCGCAACGTAAACGGAGTATGGAATGCCGCCGGAATGCTGATGTATAGTACCCCTTTTCGAAACAAGCACTGGCAATTAAACAGTTTCAGCAGAATCAGTTACAGTAACAGCGTCGGTTATAATAATGGTACTCGCAACGATGCCGGTTCGTTCAATGCCATAGAAAATTTAGGATTGGCATTCCGATCGGATTATTTCGATGCCGAACTTCGGGGCAACTATCGTTATGCTTTGGCAACCAACAGTATGCAAAGTCGGAACGATCAAAGCACCCATAATTACGGAGGCACATTCAATGTAAACGGCTATCTGCCGTGGTCGATAACATTAGGAACCGATATAACTTACAGCGGATCTGCCGGATATTCTGCCGGATACAATACAGAGAGCTGGTTGTGGAACGCACAGGCTTCTTATCAATTCCTGAAAGGGAAAAACGCCACCATCGCCTTGAAGGTGTACGACATCTTGGGACAAAGGAACAGCATACGACGAACCGTCACGGGTAACTATATCCAAGATGTGGAATATAACACGCTCGATACTTATGGATTGATAACCTTCACCTATCGATTCAATACATTCGGCGATAAGAAACCCGATATGGATCGTTTCGACCGAGGGCCTCACGGATATGGGCCACCGCCGGGACACCCGGGTCGTCCGGGAGGGAGACGTTGGTAAAACGGCTCAGTAGAAAATCGGTGAGGGTAAACTTGAATTTTAGCGATGAAATCTTTGTCGATAACCATGTTCAGGTCTCTTAGGAGAAAGGCTAAAAAAGATAGAAATCTTTGATCGTAGAATTTAACCCCCTCGTCCTGCGGGCACTCCCCCTATTTCATCTACAATGAGCAGAGGGAGAGTGTCGATATCTTGATGCGTTTTCTCTGTTGTGGATATTTATTTAACCCCTCCGTCACTTCGTGCCACCTCCCCTATATTTTGCTGTGCAAAACACAGAGGAGGAGGGTAATACTTTCCTATATATCATGTTTGTCCTTCTCCCCAGCTGTGTCCCATAGTATTACGGGGAGTTACGTCAGTAATATAAGGGAGACACCGAAGATACGGTAATTTCTTAGGAGAGGGGTTGAAAGAATTTCATAAGATTTTGGCTGTAAGGATTAACCTTCTGCCCTATCGCACATACGTGCGCAGGGCAGAAGGTTAATGCCTTTCTGTTTTCCGACTCTTCTGTCACCTCTCCCTATATTTTGACATGCAAAACACCCCGTAATACTACGGGACACGGCAGGGAAGAGGGTATATGTGAAAGTAATTTTTTCATATATACTTCTTACAAAATCGATTACACAACCGATTGCCTAATGCACAGTAACCATCGTCGCTCCGAAACCATATTCCCGGAACGAGGCATCTTGACAAGAGCAGTTCTTGTACTTGTCGCGAATCTCTTTCAAGAGAGCATTGCGTAATACGCCTTCACCCTTGCCGTGAATGAAAACAATTTTACGCCCCTTTGCATGGCGATATTGATCGAGGGTCTCCCTGACTTTCCCCAACTGGTAGTCGAGTATTTCGGAACTGGTAAGCCCCGCTGTCGTATCAAGAAGCACGGAGGCGTGGAGGTCCACTTCCACAATAGCCGTTTTTTCGGCATGTTTGACAACCGGTTTACGAAGGGGTATATCGGCACTCTTTTTCATCTTCATGGCCCTTTCGAGGTCAGAAGCATCGAACACCACAGGACGCACGGGCATATCGTTCTTCACGATATCGAGCGTCCACGAAGGCTCATCGAAATAGAGACTCTCGCGGAACGTGTGCAGCTTGTAAAATTTGGTGGTATCCAAACGATACTCCACAGCGACAGGACTTTTCAACGAGAAATGTTTATCCTTTTTGAAAGCGATGTACTGAATACAGATACGTTCGAGCGAATTGACATCTTCCTGTCCGAACTCTTCGAGCATAACTTGTATATTCGGCTCTACCATACCGGCATAACGGGTACGCCACCCCTCATCGTCCCGGCTGAGGTACGAGAAATAGAGATAGTAATTACTGTCATTTACCAAATAACAGGAAAAGCGGGTCGTATTGAGATGTTTGCTTTCGTCGGGGATATAGGCAAGAGCTATATTCAACTTTTCTCCTTCGGGTCGTTCCTCCACAGCGAACGAATCTTCATCGTCCTCCTCGGGAGCGTATGCCTTCTCTACCGAAGGAACCGTCACGACTTTCGAGGCTGGAACAGAAGCTGCTTTTTTCGCAGGTTCCGCCGGTTCCACAACGACGCACTCCCGTGCCAATACGGGAGTCTCAAACCCGTCCTCATCGACATAAGCTATATCTTTCGCTATTCTTACCACGATTCCGCCCCCAACAGCATTGAGGTAACGGACCCTATCGCCAACTTTTACCATAATTTCATCATTTTAATATCGACCGCACCGTTGTACTGACATGCGATTTCGCTGTGACAAACCGTGCTATATTCGGCAAAGTTGCTTATTTTTGCACGATATTCAAAACAGATTATGCAAAAAACTCAGAATATTCGTATCGAAGATTTCAATTATCCGCTACCCGACGAACGTATCGCTAAATTTCCTCTGTCCAAGCGAGACGACTCAAAATTACTGGTTTACCGAAAAGGAGAAATCGAGGAACACCGATTTCACGAACTACCGAAGGTATTGCCGGCGGATAGTCTGCTGGTATTCAACAATACCCGGGTGATACAAGCCCGCTTGCATTTCAGAAAAGAGACGGGTGCGCTCATCGAGGTGTTCTGCCTCGAACCGCTCGAACCGCACGAATATTCCCTCTCGTTCCAATCGACCGGCTCGTGCTCGTGGCTGTGCCTCGTGGGAAACCTGAAAAAATGGAAAAACGGCGTGCTGACCCAATCGGTGAACATCGATGGTAAAACCGTAAACTTCCGTGCCGAACGAGGATTGCCGCACGGTAATGCGCACGAGGTGCATTTTTCGTGGGACGACTCCGATGTAACCTTCGCCACACTGCTCGACCATGCGGGAGAATTGCCCATTCCCCCCTATCTGAACCGGGAAACGGAAGAGAGCGACAAAACGACCTACCAAACCGTTTATTCGAAAATAGAGGGTTCGGTGGCCGCACCGACCGCCGGACTACATTTTACTCCGGAAGTACTGAACAAACTGAAAGAAAAGAACATACCCACTCTCGAACTGACTTTACACGTGGGAGCCGGGACATTCAAACCGGTAAAAAGCGAAACTCTCGAAGGGCACGAGATGCACACCGAATATATCTCGGTGAGCCGCAACCTCATCGATGAGCTGAGCCGTACCGACCGCCGGGTGATCGCTGTGGGAACCACTTCGGTACGAACGCTCGAAAGCCTCTACTACATCGGGAAAATGTTGGAACACAACCCGAACATTTTACCGGACTCTCTCTCCGTGGGGCAATGGCAACCATACGACGGAAGCGAAGAAATAGACTCGCGACAATCGCTCCGCAACATCGTCGAATACCTCGACCGCCGGAATATGGACCGATTGGTAACTGCCACCCAGATTATCATTGCGCCGGGATACCGCTATCACATCGTACAGGGAATGATAACCAATTTCCATCAACCGCAGAGTACTTTACTACTGTTAGTCTCGGCATTCGTAAACGGACGATGGAGAGAAATATACGACTATGCACTGAGCCACGATTTCAGGTTTCTCAGCTACGGAGACAGTTCGCTATTACTTCCATAAGCCAGTTCCATAGAGTGCAAACACAATAAAACGGGGGAAAAAACGTATCTATAATAGATCGGTACAGGATAAAAACGGACGAAAGGCCGTCCGCTTATCGTCGGTTGTATTCAATAAGATACATGAAAATAAAAACGGTACTTTGGGGATTGGCGACAGCCGCATTGCTGGTGTCATGTTCGGGGGCGAAACTAAGTGTCGCCAACGAACAGTATGCCCGGGGCGAATTTTATGATGCCGCCCAGACTTACCGTAAAGTATACAGCAAGACGAATCCCCGGAAAGAGCGGAAACTACGAGGAGAAATCGCCTTCAAAATGGCCGAGTGTTACCGCCGCATCAACATGGCTCCGCGGAGCTCTGCCGCCTACCAGAATGCAATCCGATACGACTACCCCGACAGCATGGCTCTGTTTTATTTAGCCCGCAGCCAACAGTACGAAGGGAAATACAAAGAAGCTATCAAGAATTACCAAGCCTATTTGGAAACGAATCCGCAAAGCAGTCTCGCCAAAAACGGAATACGGGGTTGCAACTTAGCCCAGCAATGGAAGAAAACGCCTACACGGTATATCGTGAAAAAAGCGACCATGTTCAACTCTCGACGGAGCGATTTCGCACCGATGTTTTTAGGAGAAGATTTCGACCAAGTTTATTTCTCCTCGTCTACCGAAAAGGCATTGGGCAAGAATAAAAGCGGTATCACCGGAACCAAAAACTGCGATCTGTTTTTCTCTAAAAAAAACGAGCGGGGAGCTTGGCAAAAGCCCGAACCCATAGAGGGTGACGTAAACACAGAAGACGACGAGGGAGTAATCAGTTTCAGTCCCGACGGTACGACCATGTATCTGACCAAAGCTCGCCGAGAGCCTAACGCCGACACATCGGTAGAAATCTATACTTCCACCCGTACCGGCGCACAATGGAGCGCCCCGCAAAAATACGAAATAACGGCCGATACCCTATCGGCATTCGGCCACCCGGCGGTATCACCCGACGGAGAATTCCTTTATTTCGTGTCGGACATGCCGGGCGGTTACGGAGGGAAGGACATCTGGCGCATATCGTTAACCGAAAAAGAGGGTACTCTCGAAAATTTAGGTGTACAAATCAATACACCGGGCGACGAAATGTTCCCCTATATCCGGTCGAACGGCGACCTTTATTTTTCATCGGACGGTCACCCCGGTATGGGAGGGCTGGATATTTTCAAAGCGAGAATGAACGACTCGGGCTTCTGGCAAATCGAGAATATGAAGGCTCCCATCAATTCGCAGGCCGACGATTTCGGCATTACCTTCGGGGAAGAAGAAAGCGGATTTTTTTCATCGAACCGCGGAGACGGACGCGGATATGACAACATATACAGTTTCGAACTTCCGTCGATAAGCGTATGGATAAGCGGCACAGTCATCGACAAGGACGATGAACCCGTGCCCGATGCAATTATCCGTATCGTGGGTAACGACGGATCGAACCAAAAAGAATTTGCCCGAAAAGACGGCAGTTTCCGCTTCAAACTCGACCGGGGAGTGCACTATGTCATGCTGGCCAGCTGCCGAGGCTATCTGAATTCAAAACAAGAATTTATCTCGGACAACGAAGAGGCCGATGCCGAATACGGTGTTAACTTCGTACTGGCATCTATCAGTAAACCCATTCTCATCGAAAACATATTTTATGACTTCGACCGAGCGACTTTACGTCCCGAATCGGAAACTTCGCTAAACGAACTGGTTAAGATGTTGAACGACAATCCCAACGTATCTATCGAATTGGGTGCACACACCGATTTAAAAGGCTCGGAGCAGTACAACCTGCGATTGTCTGACCGCCGTGCCCGCTCGGTAGTAGACTACCTTATCAAATCGGGCATTAATCCCGACCGTCTGCAACCGAAAGGCTACGGGGAAAGCCGTCCCAAAGTCATCACTAAAAAACTCGCCACACAATATCCGCAATTTAAAGAAGGCGATGTACTCGATGAAAAATATATCAACGGGCTCTCTCCCGAAGACCAAGAAATAGCCAACCAGATAAACCGACGTACTGAGTTTCAAGTCCTCTCTATTACGTGGAACTTATATTAGAAGCTGTTTTAAATTTATTGAGAAATAATATTATCATTTCAAGCAGGTATGTTCCGGCCATATTGAGCTCCTGTCTCGCATCTTGAATCCCTTGATTTTTGTCAATAGCCCGCTATTG
>NZ_JAIJHU010000028.1:0-40168 GCF_022723415.1 Barnesiella sp.
GTTAAAATTTAAAGGTTAGAACTTATTTATATGAAAAAAGTATCGTTATTGAGTATAATAGCATTGATAAGCTGTCTGTACTCTTGTAATTTCAAGAATAATCATTCAAATGAAACGAATGCCGATTCTGTTGTGGTGGAAAAATTAGTCATCGCAGACACCTACCATCTCTCCGGAGATACCGCAAAGCCTGCTTGTAAAGTTGTCTTGACAATGGAAATTCCTGTAAAATACAAACAAGACAGCGATTACCTTCATTTGCAAAAAATACTTTCTCCTCTAACCTTTGGAGACGAATATACGGGAGACTCCTTGAAACAAGCCGCACAAAAGGTCGTAGAGTCTCATTTAAACGCCTATAAAGAAATAGAACCCGAATTCGAAAAAGAACTGACGAAAAGCGGAGAGGCTTATTCTTTCGAATGGGACTTCGATTACACACTTGCTCCCGTTTACAATCGCAATGATTTCTTCTGTTATGGAGTATCTTCGTCCGAATATACGGGCGGAGCCCACGGCATGTATTCGAATCGTTATTACACGATAGACCTTTCCAACTGGGGAAAAATCGGTTTAGACGATATTTTCCAGCCCGATTCATCGGATACACTTAGTTCTATCTTATTAAACCGGCTGATGAAACAACTGAATGTATCGTCACCCGACTCCCTACTGGAATTAGGCTATTTCGACACGGAAGATATCATAGCTACCGAAAACTTCTATCTGACCGATACCGGTATCTGTTGGGTATATAACCCTTACGAAATAGCTTGTTATGCGACAGGGCAAACCAGTATAGAAATACCGTTCAAAGAGATCGACAGCTATATTTTACCCGACAGCCCCGTTCGTCGTTTAATCAAATAAACAGCAAACCATGCAATATATAAAAACATATTTCCCGAATCTGACACCGAAGCAGGAAAATCAATTTACGGCTTTGGGACAGTTATATACCGACTGGAATGCAAAGATCAATGTTATCTCTCGCAAAGACATAGAGAACTTGTACCTCCACCATATCCTGCACTCTTTGGGAATTGCCAAAACGATAAATTTCGCAGATGGTTCCGAGATTCTCGACGTGGGAACCGGAGGAGGGTTTCCCGGTATTCCCCTCGCCATACTTTTCCCGGAATGTAAATTCCATCTGATAGACCGCATCGGGAAAAAAATAAAAGTCGCCGCAAACGTCGCCGAGTCCATCGATTTGGAAAATGTAACTTTTCAGCACGGAAGCGTAGAAGAAAACAAGTCCGAATACGATTTCGTGGTAAGCCGGGCGGTTATGCCCCTACCCGATCTATTGAAACTGATACGGAAAAACATAAAAAAAGAACAACGAAACGCGCTTCCCAACGGACTTCTCTGTCTAAAAGGCGGTGAATTACAAAACGAACTCGTTACAGTAAAAAAGACATCGATCGTATTCGACTTGAAAGACTACTTCAAAGAAGATTATTTCGACACGAAAAAAGTCGTCTATGTGCAAATTGTAAAAAAATAGGTTCAAATGAGAATTGCCCGATTTCAATTCAACATGCTCCCGGTAAATACCTATGTTTTATGGGACACGGCCAGTAGGGAATGCGCCATCGTCGATGCCGGATGCTATTATCCGAAAGAAGAAGAAACTCTCGCCGAATTCATTGACGATAATAAGCTGACCGTAAAATATTTGTTAGCTACGCATCTGCACTTCGATCACTGTTTCGGTAATTCTTTCGTGGCAAAAAAATATGGAGTTATATTATGTGCAGCGGAAGCCGACGAATTTCTCTTACAAAATATGGTACGCCAATGCGAATCTTTCGGTATTCCGTTTCGAGGAGAAATACAGCCGATCGGGCATTATATTTCCGATAAAGACACGTTTGACCTCGGTCATGAAAAATTAAAAGCGATTGCCGTACCCGGGCACTCTCCGGGAAGTATGGCTTTTTATGCCCCCGATTCAGGGTTTGTACTGTCGGGCGATGCGCTTTTCCAAATGAGCATCGGAAGGACCGATTTGCCGGGAGGAAATCATCATCAGTTGGTCGAATCTATACGAACAAGATTACTTACTCTACCGAAAGAAACAATCGTATATCCCGGTCACGGATCGGAAACAGAGATCGGTATCGAACAAATAAAGAATCCCTTTTTATGAAAGGGATTCTTTATTTTCCGAATCATCTATATGATTCAACAAAAAGCGCTTTAACGATTGAATGGCTCCATGCACATTTTTCCACTGTTGCGACTTCTCATTCGGTAAACCGCTAAAATCGGCAGACTGGCTCATTTGGTCTATGATTTGTATCTGGCGCTCAGCATTCGTGTCATCGCCCATCTTCGCATAAGCGAGGGCTAATTTAAGCCTGCAATGTAGGTCGTACGAATCTTCTCGAAGCACTGTTTCAAACACAGAAACAGCCTCTTCATAATATTCGAGATGGAGGCACGCCTCACCTTTGAGTTTCATAGTTTCCATATCGTCTTCATTCAACTCTAACGACTTGGACAAATGATAATAGGCCTCTTCGTAGTCTCCTTCCTGCAAAAGAATTTCACCTAAAAACGAATGAGCCTCGTCGTCCCTACTATCAAGGCTTAAAGTATCTCTCAAATAAACAACGGCTTTCTGTATATCTCCCAATTCATAATAACAAGTAGCCAACTGATAACATATATTCGAGTTCGAAGGCTCTATATCGAGAGCCTTGTGAAAAAACTTCAACGCATTGTTGTTATCGTCCAATTTCACATAGCACTCCCCGATCAATTCATAAGCAACCGATTTTTCCTTTGTGATAGACTCATATTCAAGAAATTGTTCTATGGCCTTCTCATATTGTCCGGAGTCGTAATAACAATATCCTTTAAACGAGATTATCGACTCTTCATTTTCCTTCACCGCCAAAGCAAAATCACAAGCCTCTACCGCTTTGTCATAATGTTTTAACAAAGCCTCGACTTTGGCCAAAGAAAACCAATCCTGCAACGAATAAGGGTCTTTGTCTATCAATTTATTATAAATAATGACAGATCGCTCATACTCCGAACGCTCTTCGCAGATAGCCGCCATTTCTCGAAACAGCTCCCGGCTATCGGATAACACCTTTCCCGCTTTCTCCACGAACTCCACCAATTCATCGAAACAATCGTAATCGGTATATATATCCACGGCATCGAAACAAAAATCCTCCCGAATATCGTCGTTATCCAACATAGCAAGCAACAACGCATGGCCATCTTTCATATAACCGTCGAGAAATAACAGCTCAGCCCGAATAAGTGTGGCATCAAGACTATAATCGGCCAGTTCGGACATAATTCTTTTCGCTTCATCTGCCCTATCGAGATAAAGCATATAACGAGCCTCTTTGAGCTTCAAATCCACATTGTCGGGGTGAAGATTCAACCCGAACTCAATAGCGTGCAACGCTTTGGACAACTGCCCTTTGGACTCATAATAATCCGAGATTTCATCTATCTCGTCGGTATCGAAATAGCAACTAACTGTCCCGCGCAACATTTCTTCGTAGCGGTCTATGAGTTCATTCGGCTTTTTAGCTGACATCGCAGATTCAGATAAAAACTGTCGAATCCCTTATACATAAGGAATCCGACAGTATAGAAAATAAATTTATACTTTACTTCGATTTTAATTTTTCCCAGCTGTCTTTCAAAGATACGGTCCTATTGAACACCAAATGCCCATCGGTCGAATCCGGGTCCACACAAAAATATCCTGTACGCTGGAATTGATATCGATTGCCGGGCTTGGCATTCTCGGCCAAGTAAGGCTCGATACGGCAATTATCGACGATTTTTAGAGAATCGGGATTTAATAATTCTCTGAAATCCACATCTTTCTCCTCTGCCGGATTTTCTACATTGAATAGCCGGTCATACAACCTGACTTCTGCCGTCGAACTATATTCTGCCGATACCCAATGTAACGTACCTTTCACTTTGCGCATACTTCCCGGCATACCGCTTCGTGTATCGGGATCGTATTCACAATAAATTTCTTCTACGTTTCCATCGGAATCTTTTTTAATTCCGGTGCACTTGATTATATATGCCGACTTCAATCTCACTTCCTGATCGGGAGCCAAACGGAAGAATTTTTTGGGAGGATTTTCCATAAAATCGTCCCGCTCTATGTATAGCTCTCGGGTGAAAGGTATTTGATGGGTTCCTGCCTCCGGGTCTTCGGGATTATTCTCGGTTTCCAAATATTCCACTTTATTTTCCGGATAATTGGTAATAATCAATTTAACAGGATTAAGAACTGCCGATACACGGGTAGCTGTTTTATTCAGATCTTCCCGGATACTATGTTCGAGTAAAGAAACACTAATGATTCCGTCGTATTTTGTATAACCTATTTTCTGTATAAAATTCTTTATGGATTCAGGCGTATATCCACGACGGCGCAATCCGCAAATCGTCGGCATACGAGGATCGTCCCAGCCGGCAACCAGACCCTCTTTTACCAACTGTAAAAGTTTCCGTTTACTCATCACCGTATAGGTCAAATTCAAACGGTTGAACTCTATCTGGCGAGGGCAATAACTATCGTCGGCCAATTCCTTTACAAAATACTCATATAAAGGACGATGCACCTCGAACTCCAAGGTACAAATCGAATGAGTCACCCCTTCGAAATAATCCGATTGCCCATGTGCGAAATCATACATGGGATATACATTCCATTTCGTTCCGGTACGATGATGAGGATGCTTGATAATACGGTACATGATAGGATCGCGGAAGTGCATATTGGGAGAAGCCATGTCTATTTTCGCGCGCAAGACAAAACGGCCTTCCTCGAATTCGCCCTTATTCATTCGCTCGAACAAATCGAGATTTTCCTCTACGCTTCTATTCCGATAAGGGCTTTCTATTCCCGGCTGTGTAGGAGTACCCTTTTGGCGGGCTATCTCTTCCGAAGATTGTTCGTCGACATAGGCTTTACCCTCCTTGATTAAACGAATGGCCAAGTCCCATAACTTGGGAAAATAATCGGATGCATAATACAACCGGTCTCCCCAATCGAACCCCAACCAATGAATATCTTCCATTATGGAGTCTACATATTCTACGTCCTCCTTCACCGGGTTGGTATCGTCAAACCGCAAATTACATGTACCTCCGAACTTTTCGGCAATTCCGAAATCCATACAGATCGCTTTCGCATGCCCTATATGCAAATAACCGTTAGGCTCTGGCGGGAAACGCGTATTCAAACGGCCGCCATTCTTTCCGGCTTTCAAATCGGCTTCAACTATCTGTTCTATGAAATTAAGACTTTTCTTGTCTTCTATCTCATTGTTAGTTTCAATCTGTGTCATAAATGCGCATTATTTATAAGTGCGCAAATATACGAAAAGCTAAGAGAAGGACAAAATGAACGAGTATTTTTCATACCGACCCCAACCGTCCATTTTACTTTTCCCATGCACGAAACTTCTATTCAAAAAAATGGAAACGATATGGCAACATACAAGAAAAGTGAAATAACCATAGTCCTTCATCAAATCCAGTTCATCTCTGTATAATATCGCATTAAATTATCTATCGCATTCTGTAAATCGATGTGTAACTGATGCGTCATACGATGAATACGGATTCTTCCATGAATATTCATTTTAGCCAATAAAAGCGACGAAAAGGCCTCTTTTCTTATCTTTTCACCGAGTTTATTGTTAAATCCCACAGTGACACTGTCTTCATGCTTGGCTACATACCCCAATAATTCTTCCGAAACTTGGGATTCCCCAGCCTGCTTCTTTATAGCCCAAACTTCATAATGATAATCGTCGTTAACGGTAGCGACATACGGTGGAACCGCCGTCTGAAACATTTTCTTCACTTCTTTATAAACACTATTCACAGCTTCCATAATTTTTATTTTAGTTATTCATAATACACCCGAATCACATGTATTGTTCAACGATAAATAATGTATATCATCTGTCTTTTTATTACATTTGCAACGTTTTATAAATCATAAAGCGTGATATATCCACAAAATTTCGAACAAAAAATAGGATTCGACCAAATTCGATCGCTCATTAAAGAAAAATGTCTCAGCACATTGGGTATCGATTATACCGATAGAATGACGTTTTCTACCGGTTACGAATCTATACGGGAACAACTGAATCAAACATGGGAATTTGTACGCATTCTTGAAAATGCCGATGACTTTCCCGCCGATTTCTTTTTCGATGTACGACCGTCGATAAAACGAGTTCGTATAGAAGGAACCTTTTTGGAAGAAGCCGAATTATTCGACCTGCGGAGGTCGCTCGACACCATACAACGCATTATCCGATTTTTATATCCCGGAGAAGAGGAAGAAATCAAATACCCTTATCTATATAAACTGTCGAAAGAGATAAGTTCTTTTCCCGATTTAATCAAACGAATCGATCTCATTCTCGATAAATTCGGACATATCAAAGACAATGCCTCCCCCCAACTGGCTCACATTCGCAGTAATATATCCGCCACGTTATCTGGTATATCCCGAAGTCTGAATGCAATACTGAGGACTGCCCAGAGCGAAGGATTCGTAGATAAAGAAGTCAGCCCCACTATGCGAGACGGACGCTTGGTAATACCAGTAGCACCTTCGTACAAACGAAAAATCAGGGGTATCGTACACGACGAATCGGCTAGCGGAAAGACCATATTCATCGAACCTGCCGAAGTTGTGGAAGCGAACAATCGAGTTAGGGAACTCGAAAACGAAGAACGTCGAGAAATCACACGTATTTTAACATCGTTTACCGACGAACTTCGTCCGGCTATCGATGAAATCATCTACTCCTATGAATTCCTCGCCGAAATCGACTTTATTCGGGCGAAAGCCCTCTTTGCCGAGGAAATAGGCGGAGTCTTACCCACTTTTGAAAATACTCGGCAAATCGAATGGTTTCACGCCGTACACCCCTTGCTTTACCTATCGTTGAAACGGCAAGGGAAAACAATCGTACCACTCGATTTGACGTTAGACGAAAAGAACAGAATACTGCTCATCTCCGGCCCGAATGCCGGGGGAAAATCGGTCTGTCTCAAAACCGTCGGGCTTTTACAATATATGTTGCAATGCGGACTGTTGGTTCCCATGCACGACAATTCCCGAACCGGCATATTCAAGGATATATTTATCGATATCGGCGATGAGCAATCTATCGAAGACGATTTGAGTACATATAGTTCTCACCTCACACACATGAAGTATTTCGTACGTAATGCGAATGAGAACAGCCTTTTACTTATCGATGAATTCGGCGGGGGAACCGAACCGCAAATCGGAGGAGCCATAGCAGAAGCATTATTGGACCGATTCAACCAAAAACATGCCTATGGAATCATCACGACCCACTATCAAAACTTGAAACACTTTGCCGAAGATTCAGAAGGAATCATAAACGGAGCCATGCTTTACGACCGCCATCTGATGCAACCCTTGTTCAAACTATCCATTGGCAATCCGGGGAGTTCGTTCGCCATTGAAATCGCCCGTAAGATAGGACTTCCCGAAGAAGTAATCGCTGCCGCATCAGAAAAAGTAGGTTCGGCATACATAGATATGGATAAATATTTGCAAGACATCGTTCGGGACAAACGCTACTGGGAAAGTAAACGTCAGAACATACGCCAACGGGAGAAAAAGCTCGAAGAACTAACCGCCCGGTATGAAGCCGATTTGATCGCTTTGGAAAAACAACGCAAGGAACTGTTGAAACAGGCGAAAGGAGATGCCGCTCAACTTCTCGCAGAAGCCAATGCACGTATCGAAAACACGATACGGGAAATTAAAGAGGCGCAAGCAGAGAAAGAAAAAACCCGCATAGCCCGGCAGAAATTCGAACAATTCAAAACCGAATTGGAAGAAACCCCGACCGTCGACGACAAAATCAGTAAAAAACTCAAACAGATCAACGACCGGAAAAAACGGAAACAACAAAAAAGAGAAGAAAGCAATCTACAACCTACCGCTCACACCGTTTTAATGAAAGGCGACTCCGTTCGCTTGAAAGGCCAAAATTCTGTGGGTGAAGTCCTTTCCGTCAACGGTAATGAAATTACCGTCGCTTTCGGACTGCTGAAATCGACCGTCAAAGCCGACCGCTTGGAAAAGGTCAGCAAAAACCAAATCAAAAAAGAAAATTCGAAAGCCACTTTTATCAGTTCGCAAACAACCGACGATATGAGGGAAAAGCAACTGAATTTCAAGCAAGAAATCGATGTGAGAGGCATGCGGGCCGACGAAGCGTTACAAGCTGTTACCTATTTCATAGACGATGCCATACAAGTAGGTTGTACTCGCGTACGCATTCTGCATGGCACTGGAACTGGCGTTCTTCGACAAGTCATCAGACAATACCTCAAAACTGTACCGGGAGTCTCCCACTTCCAAGACGAACACGTCCAGTTGGGAGGAGCCGGTATTACGGTCGTGGAACTAAACTGAAAAAAGGAGGAGCGAGCCACCTTAGAAGCTGTTTTAAATTTATTCCGAGACAGATTGAGCCCTATGTTGAAGCAGATTGGAGTCCGAGATATGCAGTCAATAGCGGGCTATTGACAAAAATCAAGGGATTCTAGATGCGAGACAGGGACGCAATATGGCCGGAACATACCTGCTTGCAATGATTATATTATTTCTCTATAAATTTAAAACAACTTCTTAGTCAGGCAATTCCTCTCCCCTTCCTATTTCCTATAAATCGTAAATTTCATCGACCGTATAATTGAGAAAATCGTTCAGCGGTTTCATGATGTGAAAATCATGAGCCGCTTTTTCGATCCAATCGGGCGAACCGAAAAAATCATCAGGCTTCACATTCACCACCACATAATCTTTTCGTTTAAGCCATACGGCTTGTTCGCAATCCCGTGGAAACGGTCGGGGAACGATTTTCAAAGTTTCCCCTACCCAGTCCCGATACAACGATTTAAACTCTTTGTTTTCCACAATATCTTTCAGCTCGTCATAATTATCGTAAACCGCTTGGCGCAGAGCTTTCAACAATTTGGGTTCCGGACACCAAACGCCCCCGCTCAACAGACAATTCCCCGGTTCGAAATGGAAATAATACCCGGCTCGCAAACTTTTACGGCCACCCTTCGCTATATAAGCGGACATATACGATTTATACGGAGTTTTATCCGGCGAGAAACGAATATCACGATAAATGCGATACATACAGTTCTTAGCCTCCAACCCCACGATATCTTCGTCGAACTGCGATATTTGCTGTATAAGTTCTTGGATTTTCTCAACAAACAAAGGACGCAACCGATCATACTCTTCCTTATGAGCTTGAAACCATTCTCTATTGTTGTTTTCTCTCAATCGGGACAAATAATCCAATATTTCTTTCATCTTCTCAGTGTTTATATCGTAACAAATGTACAAGTTTTTTTACTTTCTTCCTCGCATAAATTTTCATTTTGTAATATAATTATCAAAAACGCCGCCTAAGTTATCGGCTATATTTGCATTTTTTATTAACTTGCCACGTTTTTAAGAAAAAGCAATACACAAAAAATAAAAATATAATATGGAAACAAACGAAAAACAACCTGTCGATTTGCCCGAAAACGCATTTCGGGAATTAAAACCGGGCGAAGAGTACAAACCCATTCTTTCGCCCGAAAAAGTCTATCCCGAAGTCAATGCATGGTCAGTCTCGTGGGGTATTGTCATGGCTGTTATCTTCTCGGCCGCTGCAGCATTTTTAGGTTTGAAAGTCGGCCAAGTATTCGAGGCCGCCATACCTATCGCCATAATAGCCGTAGGACTATCGGGAGCCGCTAAACGGAAAAACGCATTGGGCGAGAATGTAATTATCCAGTCCATCGGAGCCTGTTCAGGAGTGATTGTCGCCGGTGCTATCTTCACTTTGCCGGCTCTATACATTTTACAAGCCAAATACCCCGAACTGACCGTGAACTTTATGGAAGTATTCATGAGTTCGCTGCTAGGCGGTATATTGGGTATCTTGTTTCTCATTCCGTTCCGCAAATATTTCGTTTCGGATATGCACGGGAAATACCCCTTCCCCGAAGCTACGGCTACGACTCAGGTACTTGTTTCGGGAGAAAAAGCCGGTAACCAAGCCAAGCCTTTGATTCTGGCAGGATTGGTAGGTGGTCTGTACGATTTTTGCCTCTCGACGTTCGGCTGGTGGAGCGAAGTGCTTACCACCCGCATTTTACCGTGGGGAACAGAGATCGCCAACCACGCAAAAATGGTATTTAAAGTGAACACAGGCGCAGCCGTGTTAGGACTCGGATACATTGTCGGCTTGAAATATTGCTTGATTATTTGTTCCGGCTCTCTTTTCGTTTGGTTCGTCATCATTCCTCTGCTGGGCAGCATACCCGGTAGCGAATTAGCTGCGGCTGCTCCCGAACAGATATTTACCGATTACGGCCGGTACATAGGTATCGGCGGTATAGCTATGGCGGGAGTGATAGGTATTATCCGCTCTTGGGGTATCATTAAAGGAGCCGTAGGACTGGCTACAAAAGAATTTTCGGGGAAAAATAAGGGAGCGATAGAGGATCAAGCCCCCCGCACACAACGAGACCTCTCTATGAAATTCATCATCTCGGCTGCCGTATTCGCCTTGATTATCACATTCCTGTTCTTCTATTTGGGAGTTATCAATAATTTCATGCAAGCAACGGTCGCTTTCTTGGTAGTCGCCGGAATTTCATTCCTGTTCACCACCGTAGCGGCAAATGCTATCGCTATCGTGGGAACGAACCCCGTTTCGGGAATGACACTGATGACACTGATTCTAGCGTCGGTTATCCTTGTGGCGGTCGGACTTAAAGGGACAAGCGGAATGGTTGCCGCGTTGGTTATCGGCGGTGTGGTCTGTACGGCGCTCTCGATGGCCGGCGGATTCATTACCGACTTGAAAATAGGTTACTGGATAGGCTCTACTCCTCGCAAACAAGAGACTTGGAAATTCCTCGGTACACTCGTCTCTGCCGCAACCGTAGGAGGTGTTATCCTCATTCTGAACAAATCGTACGGATTCTCCGGGGAAAACGCTTTGGTAGCACCTCAGGCCAATGCTATGGCGGCAGTTATCGAGCCCCTCATGATGGGACAAGGCGCACCGTGGATGCTCTATGGAATCGGTGCTATTCTTGCCGTTCTGCTGACATGGCTGAATGTCCCGGCTTTGGCGTTCGCTTTGGGTATGTTCATTCCGTTGGAACTAAATACACCTTTGGTCATCGGAGGGCTTATCAGTTGGTATGTAGGCAGCCGTTCAAAAGATACCGCTCTGAACAAAGCCCGTTTGGATAAGGGCACATTATTGGCTTCGGGATTCATTGCCGGCGGTGCGCTCATGGGAGTCGTCAGTGCGGGAATGAAGTTTGCAGGATTCGAGTATACCCACGATTTGAGTGAAGCGACTCTGCAAACTGTCGGATTGATTATGTATTTGCTGCTCATTGCCTTTTTAACCATATCGAGCATGAAAGCAAAAAAACAAGATTAGAAACTTCTTGATGTGAATCATAAAAACGGATTGAGATATTAAAATTTCAATCCGTTTTTCGTATATTTGTTAGACCATGAGAATAATTTAAGATTATGAAAACAGAAAAAGAGAAAATGCTTGCCGGAGAGCCCTATGATTGCGGTGACACAGAATTAATCAACAGATGGCATAAAGCAAAGCAATTACAAAAAGAATATAACGATACCCCATCTGACGATATAGAAAAACTATCCTCATTATTAGACGATTTAATTGGATCAAGAGGAGAAAATGTTTGGATTTCAGCTCCCTTCTTCGTGGACTACGGTGAGAATATACATATCGGGCGAAATGTGGAAATAAATATGAACTGCGTATTTTTGGATTGTAATACCATCACTATCGGCGATTATTCGGGAATAGGTCCGGGTGTACATATCTATACAGTCTTCCATCACACCGCACCTCAGGAACGTTTGGGCGAAAACAGCTGTTTTTGGAAATCTCTCACCAAACCGGTGAACATCGGGAAAAACGTTTGGATTGGAGGTGGCAGTATAATCCTACCCGGCGTAACCATAGGAGACGGTACGACAATCGGAGCGGGAAGTGTCGTCACCAAATCTATACCCGCCAATTGCATAGCAGTCGGAAATCCTTGCAAAGTAATAAAGGATAATTTATAAAAGTAACCATATACGACAATACCCTAAATTTTGTTACCACGAGATTTAGGGTATTGTCGTATATATATTTGCCTTTGTAAATAATACGAATAAAAATATTTATCGATTCTCAATCGATACCCGATCACAACTTTATTTTAGCACAAATTTTGCGCAGTCTACCCTCTCCGATAATAGGAGCATGGCCGTCCTCTGGAAATACAATCAGAAACTGACCGGGATATACGGTGAAATAAGTCGACGGCCTATCGGAATAAAAGGCACAATCTTTCTCCTCGGAATACGCTTGCTGCACCTCCTTCAAATCGCACAGAGGCTTCCACCCCACTATTTCAGGAGCATCAAGAGGAACATGCACATCGAGGTAACGTCGATGTACCTCTACAACTTGTTCCGATTGAGAACGTAATATCGGATAATCGTTGTTGATGAAAACTCGATCACCGTCCAATTCGATACGCCCAATCGAATCGGAAAGAAAATCATGCTCTTTAATATAACTGAAAAGTTTCCCCAGCAAGGGATGCAAAGCCTCTACCCGCTTCGTGTCACTCAAATCTCCTAAAATCATATATCGTCTTATTCTACTTCTGCTTCCTGCTCCATCGGTAATTTGTCATGCCATTTAGCCGACACATGTGTCCCGTCGCAAAAAGGCTTGTTTTGCGATTGTCCGCACCGACACAAGGTAACCCTGTTTCTTATCTCATAACTGCTTCCGTCCGAACTTTCTATACGAATTCCTCCTTTTACCCAAATGGGGCCGCTGACTTTAATCACAGGGTCTTCGATCAATCCTATTGCCGGATCAAATGGAGGTTCAAAAATCTCGCCTGTTTCTTTATCCCAAACAACCAAACGGCCGGCTGGACAATGCTCGGCTTCATGAATGACTAAGTCACGTTCTTCTTGGGATTCGGCCGTTTGTACCAAATTCCAAATTCTACCGTAGGCATCGCAAAAACGAGCGAAAGCGCAATATTCTTCATTATCAGCAAGTACCATAGTTGGCCCTATATATTCTTCGGCATCTTCCAATAAAGGCTTATGAGATGCCGTCTCTTTCGGGTCCCAGTCCGTATGATGATGGGAGCCATCGCAATAAGGCTTGTTCTTGGATGCTCCGCATCGGCATAAAGCCGTAGGCTCCTCTGTCGTACTAAAATGGTTACCCTTACGATAGGTCCAAGAAGAACCTTCGTCATTAGGAACTATAATCTCTTGATCCATAGGAGGATTACCATAAAGCAAATAAGGGCCGTCCGGCGTAATCTTTATATAGAATTTCGCGGGAGCCATACGAGAACCGGCTTCGATAGCAGTTTGAATTGTTTTTGCCATAATCAAATTGTTTTTTATTCTTATAGCTAAAACAAGCTATAAAGAAGATGGTTCAAAATAATCACAAGCTGTCGATAACCAAACCATCGTATGCGAAATGCACATGGGCAGGCAATTCTTTTTCTACCTCCGAAGTCAATCCCATATGATGACTCATGTGAACCAAGTAGGCTTCCCGCGGCCCCACTCTATCGATGATTCGCAACGCATCGGCTAACGTTTGATGCGAAAGATGGGGCTTTTTCCGCAAAGCATTTACGACCAATACATCTATATCTTTTAACTTCTCATATTCCGATTCAGGAATAGTAAGAGCATCCGTTATATAAGCAAACCGTCCTATACGATACCCCAAGATAGGCAATTTATAATGCATCACCCTTATGGGAACAATTTCTATTCCCTCTATTAAAAACGGTGACAGACCTATCTCTTGCAAACAAATATTGGGAACTCCCGGATAACGATGATCGGCAAAACAATAAGGCAACCTGTTTCGTATTCCCTCGGCGACCGAAGGCTCCAAATAAATAGGAACAGTACCGTTTTCCCCGAAAGGACGCAAATCGTCTATCCCTCCGGTATGGTCATAATGTATATGAGTAACCAATACCGCATCGATTCGTTTAATATGGAATCGCAACATTTGCTGACGAAAATCGGGGCCACAATCGATCAATATGTTCTTACCCTCTATCTCAACTATGGCCGAGGTTCTCAACCGACTGTCCCTCGGATCGGTAGAAGTACATACCGAACACGTACAACCGATTTGCGGTATTCCGGTTGAAGTTCCTGTCCCTAAGAAAGTAACCTGCATCATACTCATTCAATATAATTAACCTCAGGATTGATAACGATACCATAAGTGTCCGATACCGATTTACGAATCATTTCCGCGAGAGCAACCACATCGTTGGGCTTTGCATTGTTTTTATTTATCAATACCAAGCACTGCTTCTCATAAACCGCCGCACCGCCGAAACTTTTTCCTTTCCAGCCACAACGATCGATAAGCCAACCGGCAGGAACCTTAACATGCATATCGTCTACGACGTAATGAGGCATATCGGGATAAGACGATTTCAGCTTCTCATATTGTTCCGTAGGAATTACAGGATTCATGAAAAAACTACCGGCACTGCCATATTCATCGGGTTCCGGCAATTTCGACCGCCTGATTTCTATGACAGCTTTACGGACATCAGCGATAGAAATGTCATCGCCGGACAATGAAGCCCGCAGATTTCCATAATCCAAATGTAGTTCGGGCGATTTTTGCAATCTGTACACTACCGATGTAACGATATATCTACCCTTCCAATCGTGCTTGAAAATACTGCTTCTGTAACCATACCTACACTCTGCATTTCGAAAGGTACGGGATTCGCAAGTCTCGACATCTACCGCTTTTACTTCATGGATAATATCTTTCACCTCCACGCCGTAAGCTCCTATGTTTTGAATGGCGCTCGCTCCCACTTCGCCCGGTATGTACGACAAATTCTCGGCTCCCCCCCAACCGTTGGAGACCGTCCAAGCGACGAAGTCGTCCCACACGACACCCGCTCCTATTTCCACAAGCACCTCGGTATCGGTCTCCTCCGACACAGCCATGCCCTGTATGGCAGAATGCAACAATACGCCATTGTACATTTCTTTTACAAAAAGCAAATTGCTTCCCCCTCCTATCGGGAAAAAAGTATGTTCCCGCAATAAATCGGACTGCAACAACGTCACCAACTCCTCGACCGTTTCATACTCTACAAACCACTTGGTATAAACGGGCATGTGGAATGTATGCCTGTCCTTTATAAAATAATTCTCCTCTACCTTAATCATATCACAACCTATAATCGGCCAACAAATCATCGACAAAAAACAGATACGCTCCCGAGTTGTATATCCACTGCTCTCTCAATCCGCTGTATGTGGGAATCTTCTTCACCTCGTTCGGATTGCCCAACGAAAGTTTACATTCGGCCTTCGTCATACCCGTCTTTACTTTTCCCAACGTAATTTGCTCCCAAGCATCGTCCTGTATTTCCTTATATTGCAAACGTGGATTCTCGAAAGAAAACAAGCGGTCGAACGTGATATATTGGGAGCGGGAAGAAGAAAGCAATGACATGAAAACTCCCGCTTGATTTCCTTTATCGTCCTCGAACCAAACTTCGACCGGCAACACGTTATTTCCCGGACGAATATCCACAACTCGGACAGGTATCAACTTTCGCCCCTCTATCGCTTCCGATTTTTCATTGTACCACATAGGCGTTTTTATATACAGAACTCTGTCTTTCAAAAGAGAGCGAGCCATATTTAAATCATCGATATCGATGAACGGAGGTATCAATGGTGTATATTTCAACCGACCGATCTCCTCCCGGGTCTTCCCTGTTTCATAGCGAAACTTATGACCTTCGCAATCGAATAACAAGACAACTTTGTCGTCCCCGCCAAAAGGACTTTCTTCTATACTTCCGGCATACGTAAAAATTTTCCCCTTCAAAGAGATACTATCCGGGAAAGTAGGCTTTTCTGGTCTGAAAACGAACGAAAGTTTTTCATCGGTATAATAAAACGGCTTTCCTATGCGCCACGCATCGCACCCTTGTTGAACGAAATAAGACTCTATAAAACGATCTTCGGGACTCTGTGCCGCAATTTCGCCTGTATCGGGCATAGTTATTTTCTTTGTACTCTCGACTCCTGTAAAACAAGAGGTTACAAAAATACACAAAACCGTTGCCACCATATAAACTATACCAGTTCTCATATCTCATTAAATTCCGATGACTTCCATTCATCTATGTTACATGAATCATAGATGTATAATTTACAAAGATAGCGAAAGGTGAGCGCAGAGACAAGCGGAAATCGCATTCCCGACTTGGCTATGCCGAACCGCATCCTATCTTCGTATTGACAAAGATAGCGAAAGGTGAGTGCAAAGACAAACGGAAATCACATTCCCGACTTGGCTATGCCGAACCGCATCCTATCTTCGTATTTACAAAGATAGCAGAAGCGATGTAGAGAAACAAATTTATTTTAGATTTTCGTCGGTTTATCTTAACTAATTGAAAAATAAAATTTTAGATAATTGTTTAAGAAATAGAAGCAACGATTTAGCAACATATAAGGCTTGCAATCCCGTGTCGATTCCACACGATAAGAACCGTCGAGTTATCCATTATAGTCTGCAAATCGCTCCATTCTACTATTTGTTGTGCAGAAACACCATACCGCACAGCAATAAAAAGATGTATATAGGAGACTGTTATCCAACTATGCAATTTGTTCTATTCGACTTTTTTGACATAAAGGATAAGAAGCAATGAACGGTTCTATTTTTTGTTTCATTTCAACAAATGAAACCCCGTAAAAATACAAGGCTGTCCATTCATTACCTTCCCAATAACTATAAAAACGACCTATGCCATTCATTGCTGATTCCATCTGCTCAATGACGTGATTGATATCGCAACTCTCATAAATTTCATCTGGTAAATCCGTTCCATTGACATAAAAAGCCAATCCCTCCAAAGTCCCTACTTCTATCTTAATTTCAGGTGCTGTGCATAATAAAGCTGAGCCTTTGGGGATTCCTATTATATTCATAAGCTCCACCAAACGGTTTACACTATCTTGTTTATCATCATTTAGGTGAATCTCTATATCACAGGATACAATTTCTCCGGTTTGTGGACTTTGTAGTGTTCCTCCACCCGTTACTTCTCCCAATTTTCCCTTTTCAAGAATTTCTTGAAGTGCATCTTCCAAATCATGTCTGTGCATGGGTTGCAAACGTGAGTTCAAATTCAATGTTAGGTCCATATTTTCTATAATTTTATTTGTTGGATAAATTATACTATCAGCCGATTTGGCTGTTGTTTTTTCAAACATATCACTTTGTGAACAAATTATAGTGAAAGGTGAGTGCAGAGACAAGAGGAAATTATATTTCCGACTTGGCTATACCGAACCGCATCCTATATTCGTAGTTACAAATATAAAAAAAGCGACGTACACCACGAACGGCACACCGCACTTTTTTCGGCAAATCGGGCAATATTTAACATTTATAGCTCGAACTACTATCTTACACCGCCAGCCGTTTTTTTATCCGCACGGTCTCAATAAGAAAAAAAGAGAAGTCGTTTCTAATTTTTTTCGTACTTTTGCGATATGAAAACTTCGACCTCCTTATCGGTTCACAGGGTATGGTTCCGCCGATGGAATCGCCACAACTATGCTACCTTTTGCAGTATAGGCAAATGTGTAAACATAGGAAGTGTCCGTAAGGAAATAGCCGACAAGTCTTTGAAAAAAGGACTTTCCACAACTTCCACCGATATTGTCGTGGGAAATATGGAACGTTCGGATAAACCGTCCGAAGAAGAACACACGGCGGGAAGTTTTTTTCTCCCCGAAATTTTGGAGAGTACCGTAGATACTCCGGTGACAAGCTGCTCCACCGGTCATTCGTGCGACAATAAACAGACATTTACCATCTATATATTCCGGGATAACAGCGGCAGCTTCGCTTTATACCGGATTTTTCATATTCTAAAAACGCTTGCTTATGGATAATTTTGATGCCCAACATCTATGGCATCCCTACACCTCGACCATTAATCCCCTGCCCTGCTATCCCGTCAAGAGAGCGGAAGGGGTATATATAGAATTGGAAAACGGACAAAGGCTCATCGACGGCATGTCGTCATGGTGGGCAGCCGTACACGGATACAACAACCCCACGCTCAACAAGGCGGCGGAAGAGCAACTAAAAAAAATGTCGCACGTCATGTTCGGTGGACTCACCCACCAACCGGCGATCGACCTCGGGAAACTGCTTTTGCAAATCGTACCCTCGTCCATGCAACACATATTTTATTGCGATTCGGGTTCCGTATCGGTCGAAGTCGCCATGAAAATGGCTATACAATACTGGCACGCCCGCGGAAAGGTCTCTAAATGTAACCTCATCACCATACGGTCGGGGTATCATGGCGACACATGGAATGCCATGTCGGTATGCGACCCGGTAACCGGTATGCACTCCATTTTCGGAGATGCGCTCCCCACCCGCTATTTTGTCCCTTCTCCCTCCTGCCGATTCGACGATGAATGGGATCCCACCTGCATCGCACCTCTTCGGGAAGCCATAGAAGCCCATCACGAAGAATTGGCGGCACTTATCCTCGAACCCATCGTGCAAGGAGCCGGCGGCATGTGGTTCTATCACCCGCAATACCTTCGGGAAGCCAAGCAGCTATGCGAACGATACAACCTGCTGCTCATTTTCGATGAAATCGCCACCGGATTCGGCCGCACCGGGAAACTGTTCGCTTGGGAACATGCGGGAGTCACCCCCGACATCATGTGCATCGGCAAAGCCCTGACCGGAGGATACATGACTATGGCGGCCACTTTGACGACACACGAAGTCGCCCACACGATTTCCAGCGGAAATCCGGGAGTATTCATGCACGGGCCCACCTTCATGGGTAACCCTTTGGCCTGTGCCGTGGCCTGTGCGTCCGTCTCTCTCCTCCTCTCTTCCGGCTGGAAAGAGAAAGTCGCCGCCATCGAAGCCCAATTAAAACGGGAGTTAAGTCCGGCGGCGACACTGCCCCAAGTTTCCGACGTAAGAATGCTGGGAGCTATCGGAGTCATCGAAATGAAAAAACCGGTCGATATGGCTTCCATACAGAAACAATTTGTCGAGCGGGGCATTTGGGTAAGGCCGTTCGGGAAATTGGTATACATCATGCCGCCGTTCATCATAACCCAGTCCCAACTTTCCACACTCACCTCGGCTCTGTTGGAGGTAGTAAAAACACTGCGATAATGAATACCTATTCTTCCCAATTGGAACAACTCTCTCGACAAGGAAATTTGCGCTCCTTGCCGGCAGTGGATGCACAAGGCCTGTCCATCGTCCGTGACGGGAACACCATGTTGAATTTCTCCTCGAACGATTATCTGGGACTGGCCGATGACACGGACTTAAAAAAGGTGTTTTTGCAAAACCTGAATCCCCGTGACGTTCGTTTTTCCTCGACATCTTCTCGGCTGTTGACCGGCAATTTCCCCGTGTACGCTCGATTGGAAAAAAGGCTCGCCGAATTGTACAAAGCCGGAGCCTCTCTCGTATTCAACAGCGGTTACCATGCCAACAGCGGCATTCTGCCGGCAGTGACCGACAACCGCTCTTTGATTTTGGCCGACAAACTCGTCCATGCGAGCATAGTCGACGGGATAGGACTCTCCAAAGCCCGCTGCATACGCTACCGGCATAACGATTACGAACAGTTGGAACGGTTGGTTTCCGAGTCGGCCTCGCAATACGAAGCGGTATTCATCGTGACCGAAAGCATATTCAGCATGGACGGTGACGAATGCGACTTGCCCCGCTTAGTGGCGTTGAAGAAACACTATCCCAATATTTACCTGTATGTCGACGAAGCCCATGCTTTCGGCGTAAGAGGTCAATGCGGATTGGGCTGCGCCGAAGAGCAAGACGTTATTAAAGAGATAGATTTCTTGGTCGGTACGTTCGGAAAAGCTGCCGCTTCGGTAGGAGCATTCGTTATCTGCTCCGATGAAATGAAACGGTATTTGGTCAACAAAATGCGGACGTTGATTTTTACGACCGCATTGCCGCCTGTCAATCTCGAATGGACGCTGTTCATCATCGATAAAATCGTCGATATGCAATCGCACCGGGAACATTTGGAGGCAATCGGCCACAAAGTAAGACAAGCGCTCAATCCGTTGAACGGAGCGATTGTCAGCAGCAGCCACATCGTCCCTTTCGTATTGGGCGAAACGGAACGCACCGTACAAACCGCCTTAAAATTACAGCACGAAGGCTTTTATCTGTTGCCGGTTCGCCCGCCCACCGTACCGCAAGGAACCTCCCGGTTAAGGATTTCGCTGAGCGCCGGACATACCGATACGGAGATAGACCGGCTCATTCACACGTTAACCAAGATTTCATCGGGCCTATGATACAAACTTTCATTTCTCGCAGACACACCGACGACTTAATCCTCCTCTTCGCCGGTTGGGGAATGGATACGCATCCGTTTGCCTATCTGAGTCACATAGGCTGCGACTGTTGTGTCTGCTACGACTACACCGACCTGAACTTCGACACCACCCCATTCCTCGACTATAAAAACATCGAAGTCTATGCGTGGTCGTTTGGCGTTTGGGCGGCGGCAACGGTCTTACCCGATAAAGGACTCCCCATAAGACACGCCACGGCCATCAACGGAACCGAATGCGGAATCGACATCGAGAAAGGCATCCCCCCCGAAATATTCCGGGCGACTCTCGAACATTTGAACGAAGCGAGCTTGAAAAAATTCTACCGGCGCATGTGTTGCGAACACCTCGACGATTTTAAGGAGGCTTTCCCCGAAAGAGACATGAACAGCTTGTACGACGAATTGCGTGCCATAGGCGAGAACATAACCCTGCACCCTCGTCCCCGTTTCCGTTGGGACAAAGCGATAATCGGGACAAGAGACCTCATATTTCCCGCAAGAAACCAAGTGAACGCATGGGAAGGGACAACGGTCGTTCAAGAGCTGGACGAACCCCATTTTTTCCATTTCCGCCCGGTTGTGTTGGAAAATAGGCTCGACAAAGCGACCATTAAAAACAGCTTCGGAAACGCAGCCTCCACCTATGAACGGGAAGGCCTTATCCAAAGCCGGATAGCCCGACAGCTGAACGACAAGATTCCGAGCCGTTTGAACAAATGCATCGACAATATACTGGAAATAGGTTGCGGAACAGGGAAACTGACCCGCTGTCTCATCGACAGATTCCCCGATGCCCGATTCACGATAAACGACCTGTCGCCCGAAATGAAAGACTACATAACCGCACTACCGTTCAAACAGTTGAATTTCATGGAAGGCGATGCCGAAAAAATCGATTTCGACGAAACATACCATTTGATTGCCTCCGCTTCGACGATTCAATGGTTCACCGATTTGGAAGGATTCTTGAAACGCATATCCGGCAATTTGTCCGATACGGGCACGATCGCCGTCAGCACATTCGCAGCCGGCAATCTGCCCGAAATACAATCTTTAATGACCGTAGAAATGCCCTATTGGGAGTCTGCCGATTTAAAACGATTGTTCGAAAAACACTTTCGGGTCGAACTTTTCGAACAAGAGGAATGCACCCTTCGTTTCGACACTCCCGTCGAGTTACTCCGGCATCTCAAAAACACCGGTGTGACAGGTATTTCGGGACACTCCCGGCAAAAAGGATTCGACTTTATAAAGCGATATAGAAAGACTTTCGACGGGAAAAAAGAGATCACGCTCACCTATCGACCCGTCTACATCGTCGCACATAAAAAAACACAGATATGAAAGGAACTTTTTTTATCACCGGTATAGATACCAACATCGGGAAAAGTTACGCCACAGGGTGGCTGGCACGTGAATGGAACAGCAAAGGGATTAAAACGATCACTCAAAAAATGATACAGACCGGGAATGTAGGCCACTCCGAAGACATAGACCTGCATCGGGAAATTATGGGAATACCGTTCACCCCGGAGGATAAGGAGCGAATCACATTCCCCATTGTCTATTCCTACCCCGCTTCTCCGCATTTGGCAGCCGAGATAGACGACCGCATTATTCCCATAGAAAAAATAACAGAGTCCACCCGGATACTCCAAAGCAGGTACGACGTGGTTCTGCTCGAAGGAGCCGGAGGTTTGATGGTTCCTATTACTCGCCGATACCTGACGGTCGATTACATCGCCGACCAAAAGCTGCCGGTTATCTTGGTAACGTCCGGGCGTTTGGGTAGCATCAACCACACGCTGCTCTCTATCGAAGCGCTGGTAAATAGGAATATTCCCCTTTACGGAATGGTCTACAATACCTTTCCGAAAACAGACGAACGGATAGACAAAGACACCGAGGAATATTTGAAAACCTATCTGAACGAACATTTTCCCCAAGCACATTTTTGGACACTACCCGAGATTGCTTTACCCCGATAACCGGATTGTAACAAACAGATGAAATTTATCGGGTCGTAAAGTTCGATCTATCGGGGCTTTTCAATATATTTGTAGCTATGAAGATAAGAAGCGGTTCGGCATAGCCAAGTCGGAAATGCGATTTCCGTTTACACGGCTCTTATCTTTCGCTATAATTGTTTACTATTCGAACACCCTCATGAACACATCGACTGTAAAGATCATACTTTGTTTTCTGTTGATTATCCCGATTATGGCAAATGCCCAGTCCAATGATATACAAACTTGGATAGAACGAATCGGACGGCAATATGCACCCGATTCCCGCACAGCCGTTTATACGGTATCGAGCGAGCTATTGAACGATTCTATCCATATTCTGAAAGGAAAGTGCGACAACCGGCAAGCCGTCGAAACATTGCTCCGAACGCTCGACACGGCCGGAATCTCCTATATAAATGCGATAAAGTTGCTGCCCGACCGTCGTCTTGGCGAAAAGACAAGAGGTATTGTCACAGTCTGCTGTGCACATTTGAGAAGCGAGCCGAGACATTCGGCCGAGATGGTCTCTCAGGCTATTCTCGGTACGCCCCTGCTCATCTTGGAAGAGCAAAAGGGTTGGTACAGAGTGCAAACTCCCGATAATTACATCAGTTGGATAATCGCAAATTCGATCTCCGTAAAAACTACTGCCGAGTGGACCGAATGGAAAAATGCCACCCGATATGTCTATACCGGACTGCAAGGCTATGTATATGCTTCCGCAGATAAAAATGCCGAGACCGTGTCTGATATCGTATCGGGCTGTATTCTGCAAGCCGCAGGAAAAGCGGGAAAAAAGTTCATACCCGTATCTTTCCCCGATGGAAGAACCGGATTCTTGAAACACGACGAATGTCGCGAACTCTCCGAGTGGGCATCGACTCCCGTAAACATGAATAAAATCATACAGACCGCCGAAGGAATGATGGGAACGACTTACCTCTGGGGCGGCACTTCGGTCAAAAGTGCCGACTGTTCGGGATTTGTCAAAACGGCCTATTTTTCTGCCGGAATCATTCTCTCCCGCGATGCTTCGCAACAAGCTCTCACCGGCGACATCATGCCGGCAGAACAATGGGACGAATGTCAGACAGGAGACCTCCTGTTCTTCGGCAACGCCCCCGGCAAAGTCTCGCACGTGGCTCTCTACCTGAACGATGGGAAATATATACACTCTTCGGGACAAGTCAAAATAAACAGTATCGATGCTCGGGATACCGACTATTACGCTATTCCGCTCCTCGGTATCAGCAGAGTCGTGAACAAGATAGGGACTCCGGGAATCACGGCCGTAAAACGACACCCGTGGTACTTCGAGCAAAAATAAACTGAAAATGGACAGACGAGATTTTTTGCGCAAAAGTGCGATAGGCACATTGGGATTGACACTATCCCCCGCACTTTTTAATAGTTGCGGAACTTCCGCATCCAAAGAAACAAGTTCAGATAGATTGCAACTTTCTTTCAAACCGTATGACTTGAAATTGAAACACGCCTTCAATTTGGCGAAAAGTTCTCGTACCCACACCCCCGATGTACAAGTACAACTCCGTTTCGGAGAATGGACAGGATATGGAGAAGCCTCCATGCCGCCTTATTTGGGCGAAACCCAAGAATCGGTATGTCGCTTTCTTGGGCAACTCGACTTGAAGCAGTTTACCGATCCTTTCCGCATGGAAGAAATTCTCGACTATGTAGACTCCGTTGCACCCGACAACCGGTCGGCAAAAGCATCGGTAGATATAGCTTTGCACGATCTCGTCGGTAAAATCATGGGACAACCGTGGTACAAAATATGGGGACTCTCCCCCGAAAAATGCCCCGATACCTCCTTTACTATCGGGATAGATACCGCAGAAGTTGTCCGTCAGAAACTGCGGGAAGCATCCCCCTACAATGTATTGAAAATCAAGATGGGATTGGACAACGATAAAGAATTGGTAAAAATCATTCGTTCAGAGACCGACCGCCCCATCTGTGTCGATGTCAATCAAGGTTGGGACAATAAGGAGTATGCGCTCGAAATGATACAATGGCTTAGTGAACAAAACTGCCTGTTCGTGGAACAACCCATGCCCAAAGAAAAGATAGACGAACAGGCTTGGCTCCACGAACGCGCTCCTCTGCCTATCATCGCCGATGAATTTTTGCAACGTATGCCCGATGTACGACGGGCATACGGGCTCTACGATGGTATCAATATAAAACTAATGAAAAGCACCGGTATGCGCGAAGCCTACCGAATGGCCATATTGGCAAGAGCTTTGGATATGAAAGTGATGATCGGTTGCATGACCGAGACCTCCTGTGCCATCTCTGCCGCAGCACAACTGTCGCCGTTAGCCCACTGGGCCGACCTTGACGGAAACCTGCTTATATCCAACGATCTATTCGATGGAGTGAAAATTGTCGAAGGAAAAATAACACTGCTGGATCGCCCCGGCATTGGAGTCGTTCCATTATAAATTTATTTTCCAAAAATTGTGACAAGTCCATAACAGAAAAAACAAAAATAAAAAACGGTAAGAACGTCTCTTTCATCAAAGTATCATCATGCCATAAACTGCCGACAACAAGAATATACCTTTGTCGAAAAAACAAACGAGCGATGATAGATACAAGATTCGATACGAGCATAGATTTAAGAGGAGAAATCGAGAACTACCGTCAAGTAGCCCTGATCAAGTACTACAAGATGCTCCTCGAAATCGATCCTAAAAAGGACCGGTTGACCCTGCTCGCCGTCCTTCGATGTATCGACAAGCTCGAAAGACATTCCCAAGAGAGAAAACGTCCCCGCTGCGACCGGAAGAAAATGCAAGCCGATGGAACACTCGCTTGGCACTACCAAAAGAGAAACCAACTCTTTCGGAAAGCCGGGCTATACGACATCGAGTCCACACAGTACCTTGTCGACCACGAAGAGATATTCGACACACCCGAGGAACGGGAGGAACGCGAACGATTCGAAGCCTGCCGGCGCGAAGCGCTCAGGAAACAAGAGGAAAGAAAAAACGAAGAGAACGAAAAAGCCGCCTCGGAAACCGCATCGACCCCCGAAAACAGAGAAGAAAAAGAATCCGATTCATACGAAAGAAAACCCGGAGACACCTCCGAATCATTAGAAAATGGATTCGGGAACCGGGAAAAGAACCTTACGAATCACATCGATACACCGGAATATCGACCCAATCCCCTTTCGCCTCTTTCCGGCAATATCTGGTGCGAAACCTACGTAAGAACTCCGATCGGTGAACCGAATCCCGGATTCCATGCCGCCTCTTTCGGCTGCAATAGGCGGGAATAAAAGAAAATATTTCATTCTCCAAATACACATCTCAACCCCCTGTATCCCATTTTCTTGTGGAATACGGGGCAGAGGCATATATCCACACCCAAAAAAACGATCAAAAACAATCAGGGCTCTGTCGATAATTAATGGGGATTACCCGTTTTATACCTCTAACTCCTCAATCAAAGATTATATAATATCTTCTCAATCCCTCCGTCACTACGTGCCACCTCCCCTATGGCTGCGCCACACCCCGCAAGGCTACGAGGCACGGCAAGGGAGGAGTTTAAAGATGTTCGAAATGCATTTTAGCCCTCTCCCCCTGTGTTACCGTAAGGGAATATAGGGGGAGTGTCCGCAGGACGAGGGGGTTAACCCTTACAGTCAAAAATCTTATGCCATCTTTTTCACACCCTCTCCTCAGGAACTACCGTTTCTTCGGTCTCTTCCCTATATTTTTTTACACGATACCCCGCAATGCCATTGGACACGGCGAGGGAGAAGGACAAACACGATCCGTCTCATTGATAAATAATGAGATAGAAGGGCATTAAACCTCCTCCTCTGTGTTTTGCATAGCAAAAATATAGGGGAGGTGGCACGAAGTGACGGAGGGGTTAATTCAATGGATATATCGAAAAATACAGGCAGTAACGGAGAAAAAGTCAAGCATCGACCTCTCCCCTGCCATGTTCCGTAGCTTTACGAAACAATATAGAGGAGAGGAATTGCAAAAAAACGTTTGATTGTAGAATGTATTCCCCTCGCCCTGCGGGTACTTCCGCCCTATCGCACAGCACTTTTATGAACCGGTAAATTTGCCTGTGCTTTTTCTTTGCACTATCTTTGTTGTCGAAAGGTACGACATTATTGAAAAATAACAAACAAGACCTACCGGTTGCACATACCACAAAAAGAGTGATAAACTGGTAATGATTACCCGACTTTAAGCTCTTAATCAGCATTCGAATGAACAGCATTTTATCATACATATTTCTGATAATATTGCTTCTCTCCGGCTGTAAGGAACAGGAGAAGAACGCCATGACCGTACAGACGCCTGCAACACATACAGATTCCTACGCACTCATCAAAAGTTGGGGAGAGTACGTGCGTAAAGGAGAATACGAAATACTGATAGACACAGCTAAAACCTACTACCGTAAAGCCATTGCCAACCACGACAAGAAAACACAAGCCTATGTAGGCGCATACATCGGACAAGCTTATATACTTTCCGGCCAAGCAGACTCCATGTTCACGTATTTTAATGCAGCTATTCCCTATGTAGAAGAACATCACGACACCTATATACAGACCATTATAGCCAACGGGTTAGGAATAAACGCACGCAATACGACACTCAATTACAATGCCTCCCTTGCCTACTTCCAAGAAGCTCTGCAATATGCCGACGCAAGTGAGGATAAAACAAATTATTATATCATTTTAAGCAATATGACGAGGATTTACTACCTTCGAAACGACCCCTCAGGTATAAAATACGCATTGGAGGTATACGAAGGGGGAAGCAAACTACATAATGATTATGTACGCTTTCTCGGCGCATTGAACGTTGCCACCATGTACTATCTTTCGAAAAATTATGACGAAGCGCTACATTATATATCTGAAGCCACCGCCATTGCGACACATATGGCTAACACCGACGAACCGGACGTTATCCACGGGAACATACTTGCCGCCATTGGAAAACCTCAACAAGCCGAACTATATTTCCGAAAAGTACTAAACCACACACAACGCACCAATATAGACGTACTCACCGAAGCCTACCTTTATTACGGCAACTTTCTGAAAGCGGAAAGACGTTACGACGAAGCAAATACAGCTTACCAAAATGGGCTTATACTGGCCGAACAGCAAAACCATTACTATTACCGCCTCCAATTTTACAAAGGTATGGCCGAGTTATTTCAAGAAAAAGGAGATATTGCTATGGCATCCCAACATAAGGAAAGACATCAATCCCTCGCCGATAGCATTTTTAATATAGAACAAGAACGTTCATTCAGCCACATGATACTAAACTACGAGACAGAAAAAGCTGAAAAAGAACTTAGCCGAAAAGAACTGCTCTTGTCTGAAAAAAACCGGAAACTTCAATTAGCCGTCTTCGTGACCGGGCTCATAGCCGTCATACTCATAGCTCTATATGTACTTTATGTACGGAAGAACCACATGTACCGGCAACTGGTGATATTATACGACACCCACCGTCAGCGGGAAAGACAACTGCTCGAACAACGGGACGAGAAAACCGATCTGGTAAACACCGGCCAGAAAAACAAAGCACTCTTTGAAGCCGTAGAAAAGCTGATGAACGACGAACACTTATACCGCAGCAACAGTATCTCCATCGACATGCTCGTAGAACGGCTTCACTCCAACCGCACCTACTTGTCGCGCATGTTTACGGAGCAAAACACCTCTTTCTCCGAATACATCAATTCATACCGCATCCGGGAAGCGCTCGCTCTGTTATCTGAGCCTGAAAATGACATTCCTTTGAAAGTGCTTTCCGATTCGCTCGGCTACAACTCACTTTCTTCTTTTTACAGAGCATTCCAAAAAGAAATGGGAGTTCCTCCTTCCCGTTTCCGCCAAGAAATAAAAAAACTACATTTGGACTCGTAATCCCTCTCAACCCACTTTTAAACACAGCTAATCCTCTTTATCCAACCAGAGTCGTATGCCTCAGCCGATATTTCCCGGCATACCCTCAATCTTTTCGCAAATTATCAAAATTGACAAATTGAGAAGATTTATATTTTTCTGCTTTCTTTTCATCAACTATTTTTGTCTTTAATAATAAATAGGTATTAAAAACCATCGTATATTCATCAAATTTTAGTTATCGCATGAAAAGAGTTTTAAATTTGTTTTTGGCAGTGCTGCTTGTATGCACTGTAAACGGTTTGGGAGACTTGAAAGCCCAATCAAACAACAAAGTGGCACAGTTAGAGAAACTGTCCGCCATAGAAAACAACCCGCAGAAAACAATCCGCAAGCAAACTGCTGCTATCCGTCATTCCCTGAAAACCGCTGCTTTCGCAGAAAGTGTAGAACTGTTCGGCTGTATGACCTACTCTTCCAAGTGGAGTACTTCCGAAAATGGGGAATTCGGCATTTATTCCTTCCCCGCAGAGGAAGGAACCACTTTCACGCCAGTCAAAACAGCAGCCGATTTCAATCTGTCGGCAGCCGTCTATGCCGACGGGAAATTCTGCGGATACCGAGTCACGACCTACGGCTCTACCGTGTATGGCGTCAATTACTACCTCTTCGACACGGACGGCTGGACGCGAGACATACAGCAGACACTCAAAGCCTCGTACGACAACTATCCTATCAGCCTCGCTTACGATAGCAAGACCAAAACCATTTACGGGCAATTCATGTCCGAAGCAGGTACGACGAGGCTCTGCACGGTCGACCTACTCTCCGGGCAACCAACACAAGTGGCAAGCACCGGCGACCGCATGTACTTCACTCTGTCTTTTGACAAAGAAGGGACGCTTTACGGCATAGCCGATGATGGCAACCTTTACACTATCAACACCGCCACGGGCACGGCAGCCTCCATCGGCGCTACTGGGATCATGCCCTCAAACAGTCAAAGCGCAACTATCGACCTGAACACAGGCAAAATGTATTGGGCTGCCATCAACAACAAATTGCAATCCGCCCTCTATGAAGTCAACCTCGACAACGGCAAGGCTTCACTCGTGAGCGATTATGACGAAACCGTCGTCCTGCTCGGACTTTACACTGTACCACCGGCAGCAGCCCCTCAAGCACCCGCAGCCGTCGATAAGCTGAGCGTAAACTATACTTCGCCGGAAAGATTAGATGCCAACATTACCTTCACCGCCCCAGACAAAACATTCGAAGGAGACAAGCTGGAAGGTTCGTTGGAGGTATCCATCTACGTCGACCACCAAAAGCTCACGCTCGAAAACGCAACAGTCGTTGCCGGAGCCGAATTTTCCACACCTTACACCTTTACGGAAGGTACGCACAAAGTGGAAGCCTTCGTATCGAACGCCGAAGGTGACGGTGTAAAAAGCAAAATCGAAATCTACGCCGGCGTAGATAGCCCCGCAGCCGTAGGTAATCTGCAATTCACACTAGAAGACAACCATGCCACCGTAAGCTGGGAAGCTCCTGTCAATGGAGCCAACGGCGGACACTTCGACGCCGAACTACTGAAATATATCCTCGTGCGCTACCCCGGCAATGATACGATAAACGCCGAATATACGGCGACCGTTTTCACGGAAAACCTGCCAGACGTGCTGGGCAATTACTACTACACGGTAACAGCGGTAGCTGAAAAAGTGGGAGTCGCCACCGAATCGAACCGCATCCGCTTCGGCTCGGCGTTCAAGGGTGAATTCAAAGAAACGTTCGACCACGCCAGCGCACTCGACATCTTCACCATTATCGATGCCAACGAAGACGGCAAGACTTGGGCTTGGATAAACAATGCCGCCGGAAGCGACCAGTTAGACAAGAACGCCGACGACTGGATCATCACACCTCCCATCGAATTGGGAACGGATTATCTGTATAAACTGTCATTCAAAACAAAAGGATACGGCGAATTCTACACAGAAAGTTTCAGCACCGCATTCGGTTCCGAAAACACGGTTGAAGGTATGCTTAATGCGCTTGGCGACTACACAGTCAGCGGTGACACTTACCTCGAAAAGTCATCGGTCATTGAAGTACAGGAAGCAGGCACTTACTACTTCGGCTTCCACCACACCAGCCAAGGTATGTATCTGCTTTACATAGACGACATCGTTATCGAGCCGTTCATACCGACCACCGCTCCCGATTCGGTAACCGACTTCACCGCCATTCCCGATCCGACCGGCGTCTTGAAAGCTGTTCTGACATTCAAAGCCCCGACCAAAGCCATCAATGGCGATGAACTCACCACCCTCTCCAAAATCGAGATTCTCAAGGAAGGGAACGTTATCCTAACTGAAAATGAAGTGGAAAAAGGGAAAGAATACTCCTTCACGGTCGATGGCGTGCAAGGTATGAACCATTATAACGTCATCGTGTACGATGAACAAGGACGCGGGCGCGATGCCGAAAAGTCTGTTTTCATCGGCACGGATATCCCGCAACATGTACAAAACCTCATTGCCAGTTGGGACGATGAAAACGACCAAGCCGCCCTATTGACGTGGGATGCCCCGGCGGAAACAGGAGCCAACGGAGGGTTCATCAATCCCGAAGAACTGACTTACAACTACGGAACATACCTTTTCGGCAGTATAATAGACATGGCTACCGGCATAAAAGAAACCTCTTATCTCATGACAACTGCCGGGCTTACCAAACAAACTTACACACAAGGATACATCTGCGCCGTGTCTGCCGGAGGTAAGGGTGCTTACACCCCATTCGGCATTATGTTGGGTACGCCTCTCGCATTCCCCTTCGCCGAATCGTTTGCCCAAGGAAATGTTTCCACCGAAACATGGTCGGTAGCTACCGTAGGCGGAGATGATACGTGGGGTATGTATCAGAACGGCGGTTCTCTGGACGCTCAAGATGAAGATAACGGCTACGCCATGTTGGTAAATAAAAAAGCGGAAGCAGATGACAGCCGCCTTGAATCCCCTATTATCAACATTGCCGGGCAAGACAAACTCACACTTGAATTCTACCTGCACACGGAAAACGCAGAACTGACAGTAGAAACCACCGTAAACGGCACAATCTACGAAGCAGCAAGCGAGGCTCTTCAATCGAACGGTTCTAACGAATGGACCAAAGTAAGTCTCCCGCTCGACCAACTGGCCGGTAATAAACGCATACAGTTAGGTTTCCGTGGAAAAACAGAAAAAGCCGGTGCACGCATAGCCATAGACAATATCACCTTGACTTCCGGAAGTACCGGTATAGCAGATGAAACAGCAGACAATAGCTTGATATACAGTGAAGGACGAAACATCATATTGACCGGATTGAACGGAGTGCAAGTCACCGTTTACTCGCTCGATGGTAAAACGATAACGAGTGCCTCTTTGCATACGGATTACAAAGTCATTCCTATGCAGCACGCAGGCTGCTACCTTGTCCATACAGAAAAAGGAGTTACCAAAGTACTCGTCAAGTAGCCATAAAACAAATTCATGCTTAACTGGCCGATAAATAGATTTACTTGTACACCCAATCACCCAAACGGCTGCCGATAGAAAATCGACAGCCGTTTTTACTATATTCCTCAAAGTATTTTCCTCGATAATCCCCCCGCCAACCTCCTAAACAATATTTTATAATAAAAACAAATAAAGTAGTGCGTATATTATTTTAATTGTCTACCTTTGATGACGAATTTCCAGCAACAAAAAATGTGGCAATCAAAGTAATATTTGTGGTTGCTATAACAAAGATAAAAAAAGGTAAATCTTGTTTGTGGTTTGACTATGTAGAATCGTCTCCTATCCTCGTAATTACAAATTTATCATGTCATTTTCTACACCCGCCGAAATAGTAGCCCAAGCCGAACGGGCAGCACTGAATAAAATCTTGTCATCCTTTCCTAGAACGCTCGTCGCCGCAATGCTGGCAGGGATTTACATCGCTATGGGAGGACTTCTCTCCCTACTCATCGGATACGGATTTCCCGAATGGACAGCAGGAAATCCGGGGTTACAAAAACTATTGTCAGGTTGCATGTTCCCTTTGGGACTTATCTTGGTCGTTTTAGCCGGGGCAGAACTTTTCACCGGTAATAATGCCGTGCTGATTCCCGGATTTATGAAGAAGAAATACGGAATCATGCCCATATTGAAAAACTGGACGATCGTCTATATAGGCAATTTTATAGGAGCGATTTTCTTTGTTTATATAATGGTATGGTGTACGGGCATCGTTGATGCCGATCCGTGGAAAAACGCCATTGTCCAAATCGCACAAGCCAAAGTAAACATGTCTGGGTGGGTCGTCTTCCTCAAAGGAATCGGAGCGAATTGGTTAGTGTGCCTCGCTGTCTGGCTTGGATTCAGCGCACACTCCACCGCTGGAAAAATGATGGGTCTCTGGTTTCCGGTCATGTGTTTTGTCGCCATAGGTTACGAACACAGCATAGCTAATATGTTCTTTATCCCGTTAGGCATGCTGCAAGGAGCTGTGATAAGTTGGTGTGATTTCATCTTGGCAAATCTCATTCCTGCCACATTCGGCAACATCGTAGGCGGAGCCCTGTTTGTCGGCTGTATTTACAGTTATCTGTACACCAAGCGATAAATTCATTCGACTATCTACCGTACAGACTGTCACCGAGGAAAACCTCACCACCGATATTGCAAACATCTTGAACGAAAGGCTATAATATACCTACCCTATCAACAAAAATGCTCTAAAATTCTCATTCAAAAGAAGGCAATCCTTTCAATTTTATTTGTCCTACATTCCGATATAAGGAGCAAATAATTCTTCTATTGGCTTATTCCTCTGTATAAAGTTTCGATATATTTCATTTCGAAAGTATCCGAAAGGTATATCTATATCCACAAACAAGACACAAACACCTAATTGTCAATTTATTAAAATATATCCATTCGAAATATGTGCTATAAAACATACAAAAATAAAAAATCAAATATGCCCGTTTAAAATAATTTTATAACAAATTCATTAACAAATAATTGATATTATGAAACAAAAATTATCTTGCTTGACATTATCGATAGCCTTATTGGCATCGAGTAATTGGTGTAATGCCGCAAACCGATATGTATCGGCAGGTAGTGATGGTGACGGGTTATCTTGGGCTACCGCAAAAGGTTCCATCAAATCGGCCGTAGAAAGCTGCCACACAGGAGATACGGTATTTGTGTCTTCGGGACTCTACAATGAATATGTATCTATTGTAGACGGAGTAAATATTTTAGGCGGATATAATGCAGATACAGGTGCACGAGACATCGAAACATTCGAAACCATACTCGACGGAACAGGTTTGGGAAAATACTTAATCGTCAAATACGATTCCCCGTGCGAAAATCCGACCCTCATAGAAGGACTTACACTTCAAAATGCCGAACATAGCAGCGATGGAGGAGCAGCTTATATCCGGGCGAATATTACTCTTTCGAAATGCCGTATCAAAAACTGTAAAGGACAAAACGGAGGAGGAGTTTTCAATGATGGAGGAGTTATAAAAGATTGTATTATAGAGCTATGCTCCTCCACCAGTTCCGGTGGTGCGATACGTAACTCCGGTGGTATTGTCGAAAACTGTATCATGCGAGGCAATCAAGGCAAATATGGAACCATACGCAACGAGAACGGCGGTATCGTCAGAAACTGTATTATCCATAACAATTCGGCAACAGTAAGCGGTTGGCCCAATAGTGGTGGTATTTATAATCCTTCCGGCATTGTGGCAAACTGTATAATAGCTTGTAATTATGGCTCCCAATATGCAGCGATCCACAGCGAAGGAAAGACAATCAATACGATTTGTTGGAACAATCAAGCAGAAGAAGGATTCGGCGATCCTATCGCTTTTATTGAAGGAAACGGTTCGAGCCACAACGCGGCGGTCAGTGGATTTGCCGATGCCAAAGATGCTTTAACTCTAAGTTCCATAAATACAGATGCGACCGGACCCAACTTCAAATCCCCTACTCTATTTATAGGTATTCCCAACTCTGCCGCCGATATAGAAGCCATGCGTGCAGCAGACTGGACATTCTCAAATAACTCCCCGTGTATCGACAAAGGGTTTGCCGATAACGATGCTCCTACCTACGACATAAAAGGAACCGTTCGTCCCAAAGGAGCCGGATATGATTTGGGAGCCTATGAATATGACCCAGATGCAAAAGATGTAGCCGTACAATCTGTTTCTCTGACACTTAAATCACTATCTATTGAAGAAGAGCAACAACAGTGGTTATCTGCTATCGTACTACCGTCCGATGCCTCTAATAAAAAAGTCTCTTGGAATTCTTTAAACAATTCGATAGCTGTCGTCGAGGGTGGATTAGTTACAGGAAAAGGTATAGGCGAAACAAAAATTATCGTTACGACCATAGACGGTAACTTTAAAGATACTTGCCACGTAACAGTCACCGAAAAACCCGTTATCATTATACACCCCGATGTATTAGAAGCCGATAAACTGTCACAAGATGACTATACGATTCCCTCTTTCATAAAAATGCTTATGGCCAAAGAGGCCGCAAGAGGCGACAGCTCTCAAATCAACCTTCTCGCCTTGAAAGAAACGATTCAAGCACTCGTACCCAAAGGTATGCCCTATTGCGTAGTTACGAATATCAACGGAGACCCGTCCACTCGAATGGCTTTCACTTGGTTTACAAACAGTGGTATTTCTTCCGGGAAAGTACAAATTGTAGCCAAAAGCAATGCTGTCGAATCGGATTTTACGAATGCCACAGAAATAGAAGCGGCTCATCAAGCTGCAAACAATCTAAATTATGCGGTAAGTACCAGTGGCATATTAAAAGCAGCCGCACTACCCGCTAACACAAAATTCAATTACACAAGCCATAAAGCCATCGCTACCGGACTTACCCCGAATACAACCTATTCCTATCGTGTGGGATATGATGGGAATTGGAGCGATATTAAATCCTTCATTACGGCTAATACGAACAAGGAAGAATTTAAATTCTTATATATGACAGACTCCCATATTATGGACAATGAGTATGTAGAAAATGCACGATGGTCTGCAATCACGGCAGCCAAACAAGCTCCCGATGCAAAATTCTTGTTGTTCACAGGTGATTTTGTAGAAACAGGAACAGAACAAAACTCCGAATGGGAATGGGAACAATGGTTCGAAGTAAGCATGAAACCTCTTTTATCCCGAATGGCCTTAGCACCGACCGATGGAAACCACGATGACACTCCTAATTTGAATTATACATATCATTTCAATACCGACAAGGCTTTCAACGAAACAGCGACAGTCAAACCTCAATTCGACGGAATTACCTACTCATTCGTTTATGGCGATGCTTTATTTATGGTATATAGCCATCAAGATTTTTGGCGGGGAAGTTACAGTTATGCGAATGGGACCAGTACATATCTGAGCAACGACGTAGCCAATTGGTTTAGAGACCAAGTAGAAAAATATCCCGATACCAAATGGAGAATTGCTGCCGTACATAAAAACTTATTTACCGGTAGCGGACATCAGACCGATGAAGACGGGGCTTTGTTCAGAGCCACCCTACTGCCTGTATTTCAAGAATTGAACATAGATTTTGTCATACAAGGGCATGACCACATTTATGAAGTAATGGGTCCCATAAACAATACGACGAAAACGATCGTTCCGGGAAGCGTGACAAATGTAGAACTAGTTTCTCCCGACAGCAATAAAAACCCCAAAGGACAACAAGGCGGGACATTCAATGTAAAGGACGGGACTCTTTACTTTGTAAACGGAACCTGTGGACGAAAACGTTACTATCCTTATACACAAGACGAAATGGAAGCAGGATTTGACAAACATAAAGTCGAAGGTTATTGGGATTTATTCACAGGGAAATATGGACAACCCGGAGCACCTGCATTTAGTGAAATAAGCGTAAGCAGTTCTGAAATAGAAGTCAAAACATACACATCGGATGCAAATGCCCAAGCGACTCTATTCGATACTTTCAAAATCGTGAAAAACGGAAATACAGGAATCGAAGAAAACAAACAATCGGCAAAGTTGTATCCTACCTATGCAAAAGATAAAATTAATACTACCGAGAGCGATATAATTCGAGTAAACGCCATAGACCTTACCGGGAAAATATACCCCCTGCCTTTTGACAATCAGCATATAGATGTCTCAAATCTGACCGACGGTATATATGTAGTACAGATATTCACAAACGAAAAAACGAGAAGCGAACGGATTGTAAAAACATCTAGATAAAAACAGAAGGAGGAGGCTCGACGAGCCTCCTCCTTCTGTCAGAATATAATCATGCATTATTTCCTTGTCATCTCTGCAATTACAGCCATTACTCCGGCAGCTGTCTCTTCGGCCAATTCGGGAGTACGGGCTTCGGAATACACTCGAATGATAGGCTCCGTATTGGACTTACGCAAATGCACCCAACGATCGGGAAAATCGATCTTTACTCCATCGATATCCGTAATATCGTATTGAGCATACTTTTCCTTAACAGCAACCAACAAGGCATCGACATCGATATCGGGAGTAAGTTGTATTTTCTGTTTGGCTATACTGTAAGCCGGATATGTGGCTTTCAACTGGCTGACAGTCTTTTTCTCTTTCGCCAAATGCGACAAGAATAAAGCGATACCCACCAAAGCGTCACGACCGTAATGGCTGGCCGGATAAATCACACCGCCATTGCCCTCGCCGCCTATAACCGCTCCGGTCTGTTTCATCAAAGTCACTACATTGACCTCTCCCACGGCCGAGGCGTTATATTGTTGTCCATACAGACGTGTGACATCGCGCAACGCTCTCGAAGAACTTAGATTCGAAACCGTATTTCCGGGAGTATGTTTCAACACATAATCCGCCACAGCGACTAAGGTATATTCTTCGACAAACATTTCGCCATTCTCGCATACGATTGCCAAACGGTCTACATCGGGATCCACAACGAATCCGACGTCGGCTTTTCCTTCCTTCATTACACCGGCTATTTGAGTTAAATTTTCCGGAAGAGGTTCGGGGTTATGAGGGAATTTTCCGTCAGGCGTACAGTTCAGTTCTATAACGTCTTTTACTCCCAAAGCCTTTAACAATTCAGGGATAACAATACCGCCTACCGAATTTACACAATCTATGGCTACTTTGAATCCGGCCGAGCGAATCGCATCGACATCGACCAAATCCAATGCCAAAACACTCTCGATATGTTTTTGCGTATATGTGTTGTTTTCATACAAACGTCCCAAATGATCGACGTCCGCAAAATCGAATGCCTCGGCAGCAGCTATATTTAATACTTCTTGTCCCTCGGCGGCATTAAGAAATTCACCTTTCTCATTCAGCAATTTCAAAGCATTCCATTGTTTGGGATTGTGACTTGCTGTCAATATAATTCCACCGCAAGCCTTCTCCATAGTCACGGCAAGCTCGGTCGTCGGAGTAGTAGCCAATCCGATGTTCACGACATCGAATCCCATTCCCATAAGAGTCCCGATAACCGTATGTTTCACCATCTCGCCAGAGATGCGGGCATCACGTCCGACAACAATTTTGTTCGTTTTTACCGGTGTGTTTTTACGAATAAAGGTAGCATACGCTGCCGTAAACTTAACGATATCCAAAGGATTCAGCCCATCTCCGGCTTTTCCTCCGATTGTACCGCGAATTCCTGAAATAGATTTAATGAGAGACATTTTGTTTTATTTTGATTTGTTATAGCTAATAGTATACAGATATGGTATAACCGTAGAAGTTTCAGCCGTAAATCCCAACTTTGCACGAATCAACAAATTGACTTTACATTCATTGCCGAGAAAATACATCGGGTATTGAATACCCGTCCCATATTGAGTTGTCGAAGACAATGTCGTTTCACCGAAACGAATCGTTATGTAATCGGCCGGATTCGTATTACCCACCGGATCGGGATTCTCGCCATTCATCAATGCTTTCAAATCGACCCTAAGAAAACGAATGTTTACATCATTCCCCTTCTCAAAACGATCGTCTTGTATCCCGGCATCAAGAACCTGCATATATACATTGCCATCATCGTCCAAACGATAATAGGGCACTGCCAACGTATCGTTGTTACCTACATCTTGCAAAGTAACAAATACCGAATCTGCCGGAATGTCCTCAACTTTTTTATCGGCCAAAAAGGCTTTCACCGCCTTATCTTCTTCTTTCAACAAATCGGCATAGGATTTTCCATTATCGCAAGACGATAATACCATCATAACCGTAAAAAAAACAAATAAAATTCGTGCTATCTTTACCATATTTATCAAATGCTTCTTAGTCTTTATCCTTCACCATATATTTATCATACAAAGGTAGTATACTCCTTAACAGAGCCTGAGCCTCTTCCATCGTACCATGAAATTCTCCACCGGCGGCATTTAAATGCCCTCCGCCGTTGAAATGCTCCGCAGCAACTTTATTAACCGGGAAAAATCCTTTGGAACGCATAGAGACTTTTATATACTCCTTATCCTCTCTGAAAAAAGTAGAAAACCTTATTCCTTCGATACCCAAAGGTACGTTTACCAGCCCCTCGCTGTCACCCTTGTGATAATCATACCGCTTCAATTCTTCTCGGGTAAGCGATATCATAGCCGCCTTATATTCCGGGAAAACTTCCATTTTCTCACTGACGGCATATCCGTTCAATTTTATCTTATCTACCGAATTGGTATTATATACTAAAGCATAAATTTTATCTTTATTGATACCTAATTTTACCAACTCTGCTATGATGTAATACATTTCGGGAATATTGGAGTTATAGGTAAAATTCCCCGTATCGGTCATCATTCCCGTGTAGATGGCTTCTGCGGAATACAACCCCATGCGATCGAACATACCCATGCGACAAATCAACCTGAAAATCAATTCGCTGGTTGATGCAACCTCCGGGTGAGAGATGGTAACATCGCAAAAATCCTCCGGATTCAAATGATGGTCGATAAGGACTTTCTTCGCTTCGGATAAAGACACAGACTTTTGCAACCGGTCGATACGGCTGATAGCATTAAAATCCAAACAGAATATAAGCTCAGCCTCCGACATCAATTTTTCGGCAAACTCGGGATAACGAGTATAGACTACGATTTCTTTCGTCCCTTTCAAAAACAGAAGATTCCGAGGGAGTAAATCCGGGACGACCACATTTACTTCTTTCCCTAACCCATCAAGAAAATGATACAACCCCAACGAAGCTCCGATAGCATCTCCATCAGGAGATACATGACATGTAATCACAATCTTTTCCTTTTTCTCCAAGAGCTTACGAACCTGCTGTATTTTTTCTTCTGCAATTATCTTATTGATCATTTGTCTTTATTGTCTGATTTTTACTTAACGATGAAAAGACTATACTTACATTCATGGCAAAGGTAAAAATTATTATCCACATAGCGAACACTATTTTTGTTCATCTACATATTTTATCTATTATTTCCCAAATCATATCGCCGAATCGGTTTTCGATTTGACTAATATGCACTATCTTTGCAAAAATGCGAAAATAGGCGGCACTCGGCATAA
>NZ_JAIJHU010000084.1:0-8027 GCF_022723415.1 Barnesiella sp.
GAGATATTCGCCAAATTTCAGTTTCAGGAACGGTACCGGATTCCTATAAACAAAAAACGCCCGCAACCAGACTTTACTTGTCTGATTACGGGTGCAAAGATAGGGCTTATTTTGGAAGCCTCCAAGCTAATAACCATTGGGTTATTTTGTAGGTTATAAGGTTATTTTTCGGGTTAAAACTTAGCGCTAATTTCTTAAATTTTTACCTGTTCCAGTAGTTTTTTAAGCCTGACAACTACAGTCACCATCTTGTCATAAGGACGTTTCGTTTCATTCTTCAATGGCTGAAATTCCCATTTTTCGAATGGTTGAAAATAGCAGTGTGTAGTCATGGGCTTTAGGGTTTTAGACGTGAAATCTATTCTGAGATGCTTGGAGTGAATGCGATGAATCCAATTATCAAACCCCTGATAGTCATTATCACCTATCAAATTCATATCAGCAGCCACCCTAAACACAGCTATCCAATGAGACTTACTCTCAAAGATATAGCGACCATTATTATCTATTTCCAACAAAAGAAGGTCTATGGCATGAGCAAACTGAACGTCGGTCACTTTCTTTGTATCCGACAGCTTCGCCTGTTTGTATTTCCTGTATTCATCAAGTGAATTTAGATGTTCATCTACTCTTGGCAATTCTTCTTCTATGATATGCTCATCTATACGATTAAAATGCTCTAAGAGCGTTCTTATCATCAAAACACTATCATAATCATTCACATGCACTACCTCGTCTATCAACTTATGTAGATGATATTGTATATCATGCTTCTGTTCTTCTGTTGCTTCTGGAGAAAGTTGAGGTGCATCGCACACCATGATGCCATCATCATCAACAAAATTCTCAGTCATGGCTTCTTTTCCAGGTAAAGGAGGTGGACAGTCATATACAAAATCTGCTCGGCTAGTAGATTCTTCAGTTTTGCTATAAGTTGTTGTACGGATTCTTCATCACTTATTTTAAATTTACGATTCTTCATTATACTATGGATTATCAAGCAACACGCAAGCCCCTCCCAGCGAGAGCGTAGTATTTTGCCGGGCGGAGCTTGCGTTCTGTTTGTTTTGTTATTTATTGTTAGTTGTATATCAGTTTAAAATTCTCCTCCTGCTATCTCGAAGAACTTGCCGAAGAAGCCCTTGATTCTACCAAGTACTTTTTGCAGCTTGCCCTCTCGGTTGGCGTTCGGATCGAATGGATTGATAGGTGGCATGATGGCGTTCAATTCCAAACCACCCTCTGGCACGTAACCTCGCTCCCAGGCAGTCTCGATGAACTCCTTGGCGGGACCTTTCTTCAGGTGTTCCTCGCTCACGATGCGATCAAACTCATTGCGCTTCTCTGCATCCACGTATTCCTTCCACTTGTCGGTAACCTCGCTATCTGGTGTCAGACTCTCGATGAATCGGTTGATAAGATCTTTCTTGTCTCGCAAGTCTGGGCTGGAGTCGATTGCCTTGTTGATTTGGATAGTCAGCTCGGCGATGTCGGCACGGTCGCCCTGCATCTGCTGCACAAGGAAGAGGATGTAGTCGATGTTCACCTCTACTTGCTTCACCAGTTCCATCTCAAACTCGATGTCGTCGTTGATGTTGGTCTTGTCGCCGCTCTCTGCGTTCTCCTTTGCCCAGTCTCTCAGCGAGAGATAGATGCTCGTATAGTCCTGCTGGTTTCGCTCACTGAGGGGGTCTTGCTCGGCAAACTGATCGAAGCTGGTAAGCAGGTTTCTTATCTTCAGGATGCCGCCGTAGAGCTTGATGAATTGCTTCTTGTCTGCATCGGTGAGCGGCATCTCGCCTGGCTGTGCCAACTCTCTCAGCTCTTCGAGATATTCGGTATAGCCTTTCACGTGCTCCTGTCTCTCCTCGCCTTTCTCGTCTTCCGTCACCTCGTCGTAGCCATAGAAGTAGTCTTCGAATGGGCGCAGGATGCTCACGCCCTTGGCGGTAGGGTCGCCGAAGAGGGCAAGGCACTTGTTGGTGGCATCCTCCAGGTTGCGGAAGCATACGATGTTGCCGTAGGTCTTTACCGAGTTCAGGATGCGGTTGGTGCGGCTGTAGGCTTGCAGCAATCCGTGGTAGCGCAGGTTCTTATCCACCCACAACGTGTTGAGCGTGGTGGCGTCGAATCCTGTCAGGAACATGTTTACCACTATCAGCAGGTCTATCTCCCGGTTCTTCATGCGCTGCGAAACGTCCTTGTAATAGTTGGGGAACTTTTCCGAAGAGGTATCGTAGGCGGTGTTGAACATCAGGTTGTAGTCCTTGATGGCTGCCTCCAAGAAGTCTCTGCTGCTCTGGTCGAGTCCGTCGGTGGAGTCGTTGTCCTCGTCTTCCTCGCCGTCGGCTACTTCCTCGTTGGGTGCATAGCTGAAGATGGTGGCTATCTTGAGCCGCTTGTTCTTGGGCTGCTCTGCCTGTAGCTCTTTCAGTTTGTTGTAGTAGAGCTTGGCAAAGTCGATGCTCTGCACGGCGAAGATGCTGTTGAATCCGCTAAGTCGTGTCTTCTGTCGCTCTTCCTCCACCTTTTTCTTCTTGTCGGTCACCACTTCCTCGATGTTGATGAGCTTGCTGAAGGTATAGCTGCTGGCTCGCTTGGTCTGCTGGTCGAAGTGGTCCAAGATGTATTGTGCCACGTTGGTGATACGGCGGTCGTCCTTCAGCGCCTCCTCTTCTTCGATACCCCAAACTTGGTCGTCCTTCACGTTCTCCTTCTCCTTCATGGTGGAGATGTATGCCACACGGAATTTCAGCACGTTGTGGTCTCTGATGGCATCCACGATGGTGTAGGCGTGCAGACGCTTGCCAAACACGGCTTCGGTGGTTTTCAGCGTACCCTTGCTCGAAGCGGAGATGTTCTCCACGAAGATTGGCGTGCCGGTGAAGCCGAAGAGGTAGTATTTCTTGAATCGCTTGGTGATGGCGGTGTGCATGTCGCCAAACTGCGAGCGGTGGCACTCATCGAATATCATGACCACCTCCTTGCGGTAGATGTCGTGGTCGGGGTTCTTCTTGATGAAGTTGGCGAGCTTCTGTATGGTGGTGATGATGATGCGGCTCTTGCTGTTGTTCAGTTGCTTTTCCAGTTCCTTGGTCGAGGTGTTGCCGTTGGCAGCGCCCTTCTGGAATCGGTCGTACTCCTTCATCGTCTGGTAGTCGAGGTCTTTTCTATCCACCACAAATAATACCTTTTCTATGTAAGGCAGTTTGGAGGCGAGCTGTGCCGCCTTGAAGGAGGTGAGGGTCTTGCCCGAGCCTGTGGTGTGCCAGATGTAGCCGCCAGCGTCTCTTGTGCCGTAGAGCTTGGTGTTGTGAGCTATCTCTATCTGGTTGAGCAGTTTTTCGGTGGCTGCTATCTGGTATGGGCGCATCACCATCAGAATCTTTTGGTCGGTGAAGACGCAAAACTTGGTGAGGATGTTAAGCAGGGAGTGGCGGGTAAGGAAGGTAGCTGTGAAGTCCTCCAAGTCGCCGAGCACCTTATTCTTGGCATCTGCCCAGTAGCTGGTAAACTCAAACGAGTTGCAGGTCTTCTGCCGTGGCTTCTTGCCCTGCTTGGCTTGTTCCCGGATATGGCTGTCACGGGTAGTGTTGCTATAGTACTTGGTCTCCGTGCCGTTGCTGATGACGAAGATTTGCACGTACTCATAGAGCGAGCACCCTGCCCAGAACGATTCCCTGCCGTAGCGGTTTATCTGGTTGAAGGCTTCCTTCAGGCTCACGCCTCGGCGTTTCAGTTCGATGTGAACCAGAGGTAGACCGTTTACGAGGATGGTCACGTCGTAGCGGTTGGGGCGCTTGCCGTCATTTACCTCGTATTGGTTGATCACCTGGGTGGAGTTGTGGTGAGGGTCTTGCTGGTCGATGAGGTAGATGTTTTTCTGCGTACCATCGTCGAGGGTGAAAGCCTTGATGTTGTCACGCTGTATGGTCTCTGCCTTGTCAACAATACCCTTACCCTCGTTGGCGATTTCCGCCTTGAAGAAACGCTCCCACTCATTGTCGGAAAAATGGAAGCCGTTGAGTTTTTCCAACTGGAGGCGAAGGTTCTGTATCAGCTCGTCCTCGTGGTGGATATGGGCATACTCGTAGCCCTGTCGCTGTAGCTTGGCAATCATCCCCTGCTCCAGCTCCGCCTCGCTTTGGTAAGCCTCGGCACGAGGGGTGGTACGCTCGTATTGGGCTACCACCGTGCTCTGGGGGTTCTCTGAAACAATGTCGTTTGCTTGCATAAGTTTTGTACTTAGGGGGATTAAAACAAAGGTGTTCGATGATTTTCGAATGCGAAACAAGCCCCAAGAGTCATATTGATAAATTCCACAGGGTTATCCAATATCTTGACTAATTGTAGTTGTGGTTGTGTTCCATTCATACCTATTACCCTATTTAATGATACCGAATTGTTTGTTACGGACAACATCATAGAAGGCATATCTGCCTCTGATATATTCAGGCCAGAAATTCGAGAAAACTCTTTTGCAAAATAACCGAATTGCCCCTCAAATCTCAAATAAAGCGTAAATCTATTAGTTGACGTATCATATACATACGGAGTCAAAATGTGTAAACCCATTTTAAAAATGCCACTAGTCATCCCCCATGCTTTTGTTACTGGGTCATGCTCAGAATTCACCTGCATGCGATACCAATGAAAGCATACTTCTTTAAATTGTTTTTCTGGTTCTCTATCAACATCAAAATTAATTGAATCCTGACCAAACTCACAAGATACTCCAGAATAATTGATATAATAATCTGATTCTCTTGCTTTATACAAGTAACGGAGCTTAAAGCTTTTGTCACGCTTGTATAGTGAAATCTTCACGTTCGCTGTATAATCACGTGGAAAATTATATTGTAATCTAAACGTTGCAGAATTAAGTAATGTATCCATTGTTTTCTATTTTTTAAAAATTATTATATTTCATCCCAAGTAAATGTTGGAGGGGATTTGTAATCCCCACTACTATGCTGCTCCCTTGCGCTTGAAGGTAAGCAGCTTGTCTCTGTAGTGCTCGTACTGCTTGCGGCGTGCTGCGATTTCGGCAGGGAGACCAGACTGGAGGGAAGTGGTCAGGGACTCGAAGCGGTCGAGGATATTTGCTATTCGCTCTTGCTCTTGGAGGGAAGGAACTGGAATTTTCAATGCTCCCAACACTTTCATCGGAACACTTTTCACCGTTCCACCTAAAGCTTTCTTCATATATGACTTTCTTATCGATGTTTCTTTCAATATATAAGCAAGATATTTAGAAAGCACTACCTCTGCTTTAGGTTTGAGGGCATATAATCCTTCCTTTATATTCCAATCCTTAGGGGTTTTATCTATAACCACAATTTGACCAATTGTTCCTGTCCCTGAAAAAATCAAATCACCAGCTTCTAAATTTGAACGATTGTTGCACAAAAGTAGTGCTTCATCATTGATTTTATCGGTATCAGCATTGTAAATGATTTTTCCATTCTTCATTTCTTTTATGGTCACATAGTAATTATGAGCATCAGAAGTATTCAACTTAAAGAACTTTCGAGGATTTAAGCCTGTGTTTATAGACCATAACACTTCACTCATTTTCTTCCACTCTACTTCTTGCCCCCCCCACATTCTCGAACGAGAGCAGCTTGTCACGATAGTACTCGTATTGTCGCTTGCGACAATCTAACTCCGCTTCTAGCTCCGCTTCTAGCGAAGTGAACTTGTCGAGGATGCGGACTATCTCGGTTTGCACCTCGATAGGAGGAAGAGGGATTTCTATTTGCGAATACTTGGAGATCCATTGGCGAGAGTGCTCTAAGGTTTGATATTTGATACATTTCATAGCATAATATACAAACCTAAATGAGACTTCCCTTTCACTCGAAACTCGTAACATTTTCATGGCAGAACTTTTCACTTTAAAGTTAAAATCTACCCAATGAAAGGAGGTTGTGAAATCATCGAAAATGATAACAGGATTTTCCTTAGAAGCCTCAAATATCCCATTTGTTTCGTCAGTATAACCAAGAATAAAAGTTTGCCCTGCTGTCAAAACAGGCATGCCTTCATTCTGATAATCCTTACATTTTACAATGTATTTCGTTGGTTGTTCATAGTCAAGAACATCCCCCAACTTCACGAATTCCACTCCATCTGGGCAAAGCTCCTGTATTAAAGTTTCAAGATTCTTCATGCTGCACCTCCTTCCAACTGCATTACTATCTCATCAATATCTTTTCTCAGCTGCTCCTCTCTTGCCACAATCTCAGAGATACGAGTTTTCAGCTCCGTAATGTCGATTTTCTCACGAGTATCCTCCTGCTCCACGTATGTAGAGACGGAGAGGTTGTAATCCTCCTCGGCAATATCGGCTGTGGTAACCACATGAGAGAAGTGAGCAATCTCCTCCTTATTCATGTAGGCATTATATATCTTGGAGATGTTCTCGGCAGAAAGCTTATTCTTATTGCCTTCATGAATAAACTCATTACTGGCATCAATAAAACAAACTCGGTTATCAGCCTTGTTCTTCTTCAATATCAAGAGGCAAGTGGCAATGGATGTGCCAAAGAAAAGATTCTGTGGCATCTGAATGATAGTATCCACAAAGTTGTTGCTCACCAAGTACTTGCGTATCTTTTGCTCCGCACCGCTACGATACAACACGCCAGGGAACTCTACGATGGCAGCCGTGCCTTCGGCACTCAACCAACTGAGCATGTGCATGGTGAAGGCAAAGTCTGCCTTGCTTCTTGGGGCGAGCACGCCAGCAGGAGAAAAACGAGGGTCGTTGATGAGCGTGGCATCGCTATCACCATCCCAAGGCACGGAATATGGCGGGTTGGACACGATGGCATCGAATGGCTCGTCGCATTCGTGCAGCGGATTCTTCAAGGTGTCGCCGTTCTGAATGTCAAAATGGTCGTAGTTCACATTGTGCAAGAACATGTTCATACGACAGAGGTTGTAGGTTTTCATGTTGATTTCCTGACCATAGAAACCATCCTTTACGTTCTTGGCACCCACCACACGGATAAAGTTCAAGAGCAAAGAGCCTGAGCCACAAGCAGGGTCATACACCTTGTTGACACTCTGGCGTCCTGCCGCAGCTATCATCGCCAAGAGATAGCTTACATCGCCAGGGGTATAGAACTCGCCTCCCTTGGTACCCGAATTGAGGGCGTACATCTTGATGAGGTGCTCGTAGCAAAGACCAAACACGTCGATGCCGCTCTCGATATACTTGTCGAAGTTGAGGTCTCGGATGCTCTCCAAGAGCGTTGTAAGCAACTCGTTGCGCTCGGCAACGGTAGCACCCAGACCTTGGTCATTGGTATTGAAGTTATTGAAGAGTCCCTTCACGTCGTTCTCGCTCGGTTTTCCTACGGCACTGTTTTCGATGGCACGGAAGTTATTGCTCAGCGTAGTGTTCAGCTCCGTGTTATTCTTGGCTGCGTTCGCCACATTGATGAAGAGTTGTGAAGGGAGGATAAAGAAGCCCTTGGCATTGATAATTTGCTCTCGTGCGTTCTCCGCCATCTCATCGGTCATGTGGGCATAGTCGGCATTCTCCACGCCAGCATCACGCATCAGCTGGTTGCAGTAGTCGGTGATGTTCTCGGAAATGAATCGGTAGAAGAGACCGCCCAGGGTATAGTCCATAAACTGAACAGGGTTCACCTTGCCTCCATGCACCAGATTGGTAGCCATCTTCCAAATCATGTTGCTAAACTCGGTCTTCAACTCCTCTGTACGAGGGTTGATATTGATATTTTCTGCCATAAAATCTTAGTAAATAAAGTAATTCTGATTCTTTTGTATCTAGGTTTACACTCACATTATTTTCCGTTTGGAGAGAAGCTGAGTGTAAAAACATTTTCCCCAGACATGTCCTCCAAGGTTATCACCCACTCTATCTCCCCATTCTCTGGGTTGACATCGATGGCATACGCCGTGCCTTCCTTCTGTCCGTCGAAGCGCACGTCGAAGCGCCAGAGACCGTTCTTCAAAATCTGATCTCTGGTAATCTTGATGGTTGAAATCTTGGA
>NZ_JAIJHU010000029.1:0-40106 GCF_022723415.1 Barnesiella sp.
GGCGATGATTTCCGGCGAGTTGTCGGTACTGCCGTCATTGACGACAATGATTTCTATGTCAGGGAATGTCTGGGCGACGACCGAGTCGAGACATTTTTCGAGTTGTTTACCGACGTTGTAGACGGGTATGACGACAGATACTTTGGGTGGCATTATTTGATTTTCTTTTTGCAAATATAATATTGGGCGTACAATCTTCCTAATAAACCGCTGCGAGCATAAAGCGTAAACAGTTTATGAAAGGCCTTGATTTGGGGAATACGTTTGAGATCGGGATACTGTTTCAGGATAGCATGAGATTCCCGGCTCAGAGTACGGGCATCCTTAAACCACCGTTTACTCAATAGGGTATTGTTTGCCTGTATGCGAATGGCTCCGAGTTCTTTTTGTAAAGAACTGTATTCGGGTTTGTCTTTGAGAAAATCGTTTACCAATGAAGGGTAGAGAAGAATATCTCTTGCTTTCTTTTCATTGAAACGACTGTTGGTAATGGAGCTTTCCCGTATGATATAATGAAGAAGAGGTTTACTCTTCAATACGGAGATTCGGGAGGAAAAATAAACTAGTTGCGTGGTGAGAAAAACATCTTCGCCGTAATTCAGACCCTTGTGGAATGTAACACCGTTAGCGTAGAGACTTCGTTTGTGCAGATAGCTCCATACTCCCCAATGGGCTTTGGAAAAAGCGATTGCCGAAAAGAACTCCGTGTTGGTAAAATGCTCGTCGGCTATCTCTATGGAACGCTCGGATTTCCCGGATTCGATATAGTCGAGAGAGAATGGGAAGACTACCATATCGGCATCTTCTTCTTTGGCTTTACGGTAGAGCAGTTCTATGGCATCGAGTTCTAAATAATCGTCGCCGTCGAGGTGATAGATGTACGTTCCCCTTGCTGCCTCGATGCCCGATTTACGGGCGTAGGCGAGTCCCTCGTTGGATTTGTCGATGACGACGATACGAGAGTCTTTGTCGGCATATCCGGCGATGATTTCCGGCGAGTTGTCGGTGCTGCCGTCGTTGACGACGATGATTTCTATGTCGGGGAATGTCTGGGCGACGACCGAGTCGAGACATTTTTCAAGGTATTTCCCGATGTTATAAACCGGTATGACGATAGAGACGGCAGGCATAGTTCCGTTAGGCTTTGATTTTTCCTTTGTGTACATAGTAGTCGGTATAGAGCTTTCCCAACCACGGCCAACGTGCATACAGGCGAATGAGTTTAGTGAATCTTCGGACTTCTTCCAGTTGTTCCAGAGCCGGATATTTGGCGAGACTCTCTGCCATAAATCGGCAGCGCTCCGTCATTCCTTCCCGCCAGTTTTTAAGTAACAGCAGGAAGTAAGCTCTGAACCGTATGTAAACGATGTCCTCTGTGAACTGCCTATTTTCGGGCGTACCTTCGAGAAAGGTTTCGATGAGGTTGGGGAATAGCAAGACGTTTTCGGCCTTTTTTCGGGTCATTCCTGTTTGTGTGACAGAACTTTCCCGAATCACATAGTGGTACAGAGGCTTGTCCCTGAGGGTTACGATTTTTTTTGACCGGTAGGCGATTTGTATGCTTTGGTAAGCGTCCTCTCCATAAGTGAGATTTTGCAAGTAGTCGATGGGAACAGCATGTAGATCGCGACGTTGGAAAAGGAATACTAAATTCCAACGGTAGTCTTCGTGTGCCATCGTATGGATAGCCGAGATATTATTGTATTCGTCTTGTGTCCAAAATGACGGTTCTTTTTGTCCGCGAGGTGAATCTATGAGAAACCGCATAATGACTATATCGGCATCGGTTTCTTCTGCTCGTTTGAAAAGCAGTTCGCAAGCATCGGGTTCGAGGAAATCGTCCCCGTCGAGATGTTGTACATATTTTCCGTGTGCTGCTTCGATACCCGATTTACGGGCATAAGCAAGACCCTCGTTCGGTTTGTCGACGATAACGATACGGGAATCTTTCCGGGCATACTGCGTAATGATATCCAAAGAATTATCGGTACTGCCGTCGTTGACGACAATGATTTCGATATCTTTCAAGGTTTGACCGATAACCGAATCGAGGCATTTTTCGAGATGTTTCTCTATATTGTAAACCGGTATGATGACAGATACACTGGGTTGCATAGGACCATGCGTTTTTATATTCGTATTTTTCCTTTGCGAATATAATATTTCATATACAATTTTCCTAAAATAGAGGAGAAACTATATAGATGAATGAGCTTGGTGAACCGTTTTACTTCGGATATCTCTTTCAATCGGGGATATTGTTTCAAGCTGCGGGACATAAATCGACATCGAGCTTTCATGCCGGTTTCCCAATTTTTTAACAACAGAATAAGATATGCCTGAAATTTAATGTAAACGATGTCTTCCCGAAACATTTCGTTATCGGGAGTCTGTTGTAAGAACCGTTCGATGAATTGCGGGTATAATTCTATACTCTCGGCTTTTTGCTGCGTCATGGCATGTTGCGATACGGAACTGTCCCGGACGGTGTAGTGGTAGAGGATTTTGTCCCGTAATGTCACTATCTTTTGGGCTCGGTAGGTCAATTGGGTAATTTGATAGGCATCTTCTCCGAAAATAAGCTGTGGAGGGCAGTCCACCGGACGATCGAACAACTCTTTCCTCATGAGGCGAGACCAAAGACTCCATCGGAACTCCTCGTGCGCCATCGTGTGAATGGCTGTAACCGGGTCGTATTCGTCTTGTGACCAGAACCGGGGTTCTTCTTTATGCTGAGGATACTCGATGTCGAACCGCATGATGACCATGTCGGTGCTGGTCGCTTGCGCTTTTCTCAGAAGCCGTTCGCAGGCGTCGGGGGCTAAGTGGTCGTCCCCGTCGACAAACAGAATGTACAGCCCCGTTGCCTGCGCTATTCCGCAATTTCGTGCCGATACGACCCCTCCGTTCGTTTTGTGAATGGCGACGATACGGGAATCGGTTCGGGCATATCGGTCTATAATTCGGGACGAGTCGTCTGTACTGCCGTCGTCGACAACGATGATTTCGATCTCTTTCAGGGTTTGACCGATAATCGAGTCGAGGCATTTCCCTATATATTGTTCTATATTGTACACCGGTACGATGACAGATACACTGGGTTGCATATTTAGCGAGATTTTATACCGAATATTTTTTTGAAGCGGCGGACGATTTTGTATTTCGATCTTTTGAGCCGATAGCTCCAAATATCGTTTTTATAGGGAGTCTTTTTCAAATAGTCGAAATACAGACGGCTTTGCGGGTTAGGGCAGTCCCAAATAGACCACGGTTTCATTTTCCCCGTGTAGTGAACGATGACGGCCCTGTCTCTTTCTTCGGGATGTTTGATGGCGTTCTCGGTCGTGAAGTTATACCTTTCGGGCAACTCTTTGACTCGGCCACGGCACACGATATTGATGATATCTTGGTCTTGGAATTGTATCTGTTTTCCCAGCGAGATAGTTGTTTCGCATAGTTTTTCGTATATCTTTTCTTCCCGCATTTTGGGTATATTCAGGAGTAATACTCCGGCATTGATATACAGTTCGTCGGACGAGAAGCCTATCTGGGGTTTATAGTTGATATTTTCTACCCACAGGTCATGAGCGCCGGCACATAGATAGTCGGTGATGTCTGTGTCCCATAACTTTTCTAATGAGCCGTTTACCACTAAATCGCCGTCGAGGTACAGTGCTTTGTCGAGTTGCGGATATAGTTCGGGAATGATATATCGGTAGTAGCTTACAGGAGATACCAAATAATCTATATTACGGTGAAAAGAATCGAATATTTTTTCTGTAATGAGTTGATAATGAATGGAGCAGTTGGCGTATTGTTTTTCTACTCGACTAAAACGCCTCTTATTCTTTTCCGAAATATAGTCTGTCAATAAATAAAAATGGCAATGACGGTTCGGGGTATTTGTCAAGACAGATACCATTGTTACGCAATAATGCGATGTGTAACTGTCGTTCAGGGCGAAAAATATATGGAGGTTGTCCATCGAGGTGTTCGGTTTTGATTAGAATCGATATATGAATCGAAAGTTTTCCAATTTCTATTATGACAAAGATAATATTTATAAATAGATAAGAGAAAGCTATCGTCTGAAATTTCCGGTTCGGTAGAAAATCCGTAGGGTTAGCGATGAGATTCTTGTCGATAATCACCGGACTTTTGGGAGGGGCTGATTCTTGCTTAATTAAAACCTCCTTCCTGGCCGTGCCCCACAATACTACGGGACACGGCCAGGAGAGAGGTTGAGATGTATTCCCCTTTCGCCTCTGCTTCGATTTTATGTGCAGTACCCCGTAATGCTACCGGATACGGTAGAGGGAGAAAGGATACCCAATGTTGGTATTACACCTTCTCCCCTGTGTTTTGCATTGCAAAATATAGGGGAGAGACCGAAGAAACGTTAGTTTCTGAGGAGAGGGGTTGAGAAATATTACAAGGAATTTTTTTGACAGTGTTTTTTTAACCCCCTCGTCCTGCGGACACTCCCCCTATATTCCCTAACGGAAACACAGGGGGAGAGGATTGAAAGTGGTGTTTCAGTTTCGGTATAAGGATACATTGTGCACTTCTCCCCTGTGTTTTGTTGCGCAAAATATAGGGGAGAAACAGAGGAGCGATAGCGACGAAGAGGGGGATTGGAAAGATGACATGCCGAGAATTGTTTAAACAGAAAAAGAGCAGTGGATTCCACTGCTCTTTTTCTGTTGGCTTACCAGGATTCGAACCTAGACAAACAGAACCAAAACCTGTTGTGCTGCCATTACACCATAAGCCAAACTCTATACTTTGAGGGCTTATCCTCAAAAGCGAGGCAAAGATAATCGGTTTTTATTTCTTTGCCAAATTTTGAGCGAATTATTTTGCAATGAGCAGATAATAATTCTTTTTCCCGCGTTGTACAATGATATATTTATTGTTCAATAGGTAAGTTGCATCGATCTTCGTGTCGGGAGCGGCGAGTTTCTCTTTGTTGATGGATACGCCGCCGCCTTGTGTCAGCTTCCGCATTTCACCTTTCGACGGGAATATGGCAGCTACTTCGGTCGTCAGCTCTACGGCCGAGATGCCTGCAAGAACGGTATTGCGGGATATTTCGAATTGGGGTACGCCTTCAAACACGGCGAGCAAGGTATCTTCGTCGAGTTTATGGAGTTGCTCCGATGTCGAGTTACCGAATAGTATGTTAGAGGCTTCGACAGCGGCTTCGTAATCGGCTTCGGAGTGTACCATTACGGTAACCTCTTTGGCCAGACGTTTTTGCAACACGCGCAAGTGCGGAGCTTCGTCGTGCTCGGCACTCAGAGCCTCTATTTCTTCTTTGGAGATCGATGTGAAGATTTTGATGTAGCGTTTGGCATCCTCGTCGCTCACGTTCAGCCAGAACTGATAAAATTTGTAAGGAGAGGTGTAACGGGCATCCAACCATACGTTGCCCGATTCGGTTTTCCCGAATTTCGTTCCGTCGGCTTTGGTCACGAGCGGGCAGGTGAGGGCGAATACTTCCCCGCCGTTCGTGCGGCGTATAAGTTCCGCTCCGGTAGTGATATTACCCCATTGATCAGATCCCCCTAATTGCAACTTGCAATTCTTGGTCTCGTAGAGGTGCAGGAAATCATAACCTTGTAGAAGCTGATAAGTAAATTCGGTGAAGGAGAGCCCGTCTCTGGCTTCGCCGTTCAGACGTTTTTGAACCGAATCTTTTGCCATCATGTAATTCACGGTGATGTGTTTACCTACGGTACGGGCAAAATCGAGGAATGAAAAGTCTTTCATCCAATCGTAGTTATTCACCAGTTCGGCATGATTGGGAGCATCCGAGTCGAAGTCGAGAAATTTGCTCAGTTGTTTTTTGATACATTCCTGATTGTGGCGCAAGGTGTTTTCGTCCAAAAGGTTACGTTCTTGCGATTTTCCCGACGGGTCGCCTATCATGCCGGTTGCACCGCCCAACAACGCTATGGGTTTGTGACCGCACCGTTGGAAATGTCGCAGCATCATAACGCCGCATAAGTGGCCGATGTGAAGCGAATCGGCTGTGGGGTCGATACCTAAATAGGCTGTGACTATTCCTTTTTCAAAAAGTTCTTCGGTTCCCGGCATCATGGTGTGTACCATTCCGCGCCATTTTAATTCTTCTACAAAATTCATCGAATGAAAACTTAATTTAATGTTGATTGTTTCGATGCAAAAGTACGACTCTTTATCGAAAGAAACAATCTTTTGAAATAAACAGGCCATAAAAATGCCGATTATTTGTTTTTTCGATTATTCGGTTTATTTTAAATTATAATTGAACGATTTGATTAACTTTGCGCAAACCTATTTTCAGTATTCGTTATGGGGAAAAATGAACCGGAGGCCAAGCAATGGTTTGCCATTCGGGTGACATACAGCCGAGAGATGGCATTGAAGGAATATTTAGACCGCTGCCGCATGGAATCTTTTATACCTATGTCGTATAAGGAGGTAATAAAAGGTGAGCGAAAGGTGAGAAAGTTGGTCCCGGTTATTCATAATCTTGTTTTTGTCCGGTCCACTCGGGAAAAGTTAGATGAGATAAAGCGGGATATCTCTTTGAAAGTCCCCATACGCTATATCATGGACCGGGAAACTCGCAGGCCTTTGGTTGTTCCCGACAGGCAGATGCACAGCTTTATAGCGGTGGCGGGTGCTTATGACGAACAGATCGTTTATTTAGACCCGACGATCGTCTCTCTGCGGGAGGGCGATCGGGTGCGTATCGTCGGAGGAGTATTTTCGGGGGTCGAGGGTATTTTCATTCGTATTAAGGGAGATCGCCGTGTCGTCGTATCGATAGAAGGGGTCATGGCTGTGGCAACGGCATTTGTACATCCGTCGTTGATCGAACCGGTATTGCAAAAGTAAAATATTAATAAAATAATATTATGCTTGACCAATGGTGTGAAATATTTATATATTTGCATTTATTTAATAAAAAATAATGATATGAAACTATTGATGAAAAGAGCTTTTACAGTGGTTTTAGCTGCGGTTTTATTATTCGGTTGCGGGGAAGACAACAACAAAACAGGTGGTAACGAGTTGACTCCTCAAGAGAACAAAGCTAAATTGGAACAGTGTGCGATGGAGGTTCTGGGAAAAATTAATCCTCAGGACCATAAAACGTTGGTAGAGACTATCGATGCGTTTGCCTATAAAGCCGATTATGGCTTGTTTGAAGATGAAATCGGGCCGACTCCGGGTGAAGGTATCGAACCTAATCCGATGGGAATGATGAGTGTAATTCGTAAAGCTGTAACGACTTACAATCCCGTTGTGTTGAGTGTATTGGCTACCGAAGTGGATTATATAGCTATTCCAACGGGTATTTACACATTCGATGAAGTTGCCCGTGAATGGGTGGAGACTCCGTCGGCCGAGGTCCTCGAATTTGTGTTTGAAGTCGAAGGTGTCGAGTCGTCCATCTCGATACGAAAAAGCGGAAAAGAAACACAAATACAAACCGACGAAAATACTATCGTCTTTGTTCCTGAACATGTGACGATGACAGTCAATAAGGGAGCTGATAAATTGGCCGAATTGTCGGTAAATAATACTACATTGGATATCAATTCCTTGAAATTCGATAGCGAGATAGCGTTGAAAACAAATGCCGATTATACGTGGGCAGTCCATGTTGATATATCACCTTCCGAAGCTGTGGCTTCTGCTTCGATGGAGATCGCTTCTGCCAATATCGTGAGTGTTGTTGCTGGACTCCAATTAGATGCTTCCAAAGTCAATCCTCAAATGACAGAAGATGATCTTATTGCTTCCATCTTGTCGGCTACGACTACATCGGTTGTGAATTCTCAGTTGATGGTAGCTGGTACAGCTCCTAAAATTCAAGAGATGATTTATGCCTTGAATAATATCAATGCTTCTACCGATAAGGAATATGCTATTGCCGAAGCTGCTGTATACAATCAATATATGGACGTGAACATGCAATACACAGGAGACGGGGTTCCGTTCGCCTCAGTCGAGGCACAGCCTTATTTGGAATATGAATATAGTTATGGAGACACTCACTATGAATATTATGAAGTGGAGCCGGTCATTGTATTTGCATCCGATAATTCGAGATACAGTTTCGAAGAGTATTTCAATGAAGCCGATTTCGGTAATGTACTTCAAAGTGTAATGACATTGTGCGATCAATTTGTTTCGTTCGTGAAATATTGCAAATAAGAAATTAATAATTTCAGATAAAAAGAGGCGCTTTTTTAAGCGCCTCTTTTTTTACTCTTGACAATCCCGACGGACAATCAGATCGTACATTTTTACACCATATCCACACCAAATCCCCAATCCTCCCTGTACATTGGATTTTAGGTTTGTATTGCTGGGGAATAACGGATTTTGGCCATTGGTTATTTCATTTTCATAACTGTTCCAAAAGTCGAAACCATGCTGAGGTATTTGGGTAAATTTTACTTGTACGGTATCGTCTATGCTATAAAATGGGATAAATTTAGTCGTGTAGGTAAAATGTACTCCTTTATAAACCGGAATGGCTGTTTGACTGTCTTTAACGATAGCATCGTCTATGGTACCGAGAAAAGAAGAATAGAACCGGCCCTCCTTATTGGTTACCCGTGTGAAAAATTTGTAATAGTTCTTTTCCGAGGAGTCGTCGTTTATATAGGCACTGATTTGAAATAGGGTGTCATTGTCGGCGCTGCGGGTTACTTTTATATCAGATAAAGGAACGGGACGAGGTATCGTAGTAACGGCAGTGACCGTTTGCCCCGAATATTCTACTGTGAGCGTGTAGGTTTTTCCGGGTTCACCCGTCATCATGCTTCCCCGATAGATAAACGGCGGGGTATAATCGGTATCTATACGTCCGGTAAGTACCTCTGTTGTTTGCCCGTCGCTCACGGTGACTTTTGCCCAGCGGATAGGAATTTCTGAGAAAGCCAGACTATCTACTACCGAGTTAAGCGGGCGGGTTTGGGAAAGGCACACGTAGGCGACATTTCCCGATTCTATCCAACCGTCTACTACAATTTTCGGTTCGAAATCCTCGACCTCGAAGTCCCATTTCACTTTACAACTGCCGAGGGTGACTATTGATATCAGGAGTATGTAGGCACACTTGCTCATGAAAGTTTAAAATTTAAATGAATAACTGATAGAGGGTATGATTCCGTAAATGGATTTTCCCCTCTTACGGATAATCAGTTGGTCTTTTTTACCATTTTTATCTTTGTCTTGTATGATGTCGACAGCCAAATATGCAGGATTATTTCGGTTGTAAGCATTATATAAGGAGATATTTATAACTTGCTCGGTGTTCTTCTTTTTGGAAATCCAGTAATTCGCCGATAGATCGAGTCTGTGATAAGCCGGCATGCGCCCGCCGTTATGCGGTCCATATTCGCAAACGGCATTTTCTCCGACAAGATACATGCTTTCGGGCATGGTGAGGGCATTTCCCGTTGCATAGACAAAGACGGCGGAGCAATCCCAACGGCGGTTTATTCTGTAATTGGCTACGATCGATAGGTCGTGTCGCCGGTCTTGTTTGGCCGGATAAGGTTTTCCGTCGTTTATTTGTGCTGTGTGGCGATATGCCCAGCCGAGAGCATACCCTATCCAGCCGGTCAATCGACCTCGGTTTTTTCGAAGCATGAGTTCCATACCGTAGTTATATCCCCCGCCGATATAGATTTTGTCTTCGATAATATATTGTTGACTGATCATGTCGATGAGGGCTCCGGCCGATTCCATTTGGTTGTGCAGCCGTTTGTAGTAAAGCTCCGATGAAAATTCGTAGTTGTCTTGGTCGAGAGCTATGCTGTACCCGGCAGAGAAAGAATGCGCTCGTTGGGGCGGAATGTTGCGGGATGCCGGCATCCAGAAATCGGTAGGAAATCCGATACTCGAAGAAGATACTTGCCCGATATATTGTCGGGTGAGGTTATAGCTTAATGAGATCCGTTGGTTGCTTCCCGGTAGGAAATAAAGGGCAATTCTCGGTTCGAAACCTCCGTAGAACTTGATGAGTTCTCCTTTTCCATAAGTTTGAGTGTCGATAATTTCTCCTTGTCGGTAGGTATGGTAATTGAACTTTCCGAATTGAGCCGTTCCGCTATATCTTAATCCAGCTTCTGCCGATAGACGGGGGGAGAAAAAGTATTTGCCATTTATGAATAGAGCGCCTTCGTGTATGCGATATAACCGACTGTCCGGGTCGGTGTGTATGGTATAAGCGCCTTGTGTTTCCACAATTTGAGGATACATGTGATGATATACATATTCCAGCCCGTATGTACCGAGAAATTTTTCTTCCCGAAAGGAGAAGATATTTTTATATCCGTAATCGGTAATTTCGGAAGGAAGCCAAGCTGTAAATTGATTTTGAGAAATGCTCAGTCTGTTTTTATACCGAGTGATGTAAAATGTATGAGTCATCTCTCCGATTCTCCCTAATGGCCTGTTCCACAGTATCGAAGCTGCTATATTGCTCCATTTGATACGTCCTTCTGTTTGGTATATGCCGGTTTCGATATCGAGGTAATCGCTTCCGTAATAAAAATTAGCGGTTACTTTATCTTTTTCCGAAGGTTGGAATACGAAAGTGGCATTATAATCTTCGAAATCATAATCGACCGGAGTGTCGGTCATTTTGGTTGTAAGAGGTTTTACCAAAAGTCCCAGATAGGTTTTTCTCCCCGACAGATATACCGAAACTTTCTTTCCGAGGGGTAAAGCTACCGTAGCTTGCGAGGCGATTATTCCGATGTTACCGGAAACAGTCGGTTTGGAGACGAGTGTGTCTCGTGTTTGCATATCGAGAGTTGCGGATAGCCTACCGCCTTTGGAGGCGTCGAGGTGAGATTTATAAAGTGTAAAGGTATTCATGTGCCCACTATTGAATACCGAGAAAAAACCCAGCATGTGCATAGCATTGTATATGGGAGCTCCGTTCAGAAGTATCTGGTTGTGAGATGATTCGCTTCCTCGCACATAAAATCCCGAGTTTAGTTCTCCGGTAGTCAATACACCCGGCATTAGCTTCATGGTTCTTAAAGCATCGGTTTCACCCAAAAAACGAGGCAAGGTGTTTAGTTCGGCGACATTCAATTTTATTTTCCCGGAAAGAAGGCCCGACAAGATTTTCCGTTGTTGCCAAGCTGTTATTTCTACTTCTTTCAGCGTATGGCGAGTATCTGTCGTGTCCTTTTTTTCGACAGATTGGGAAAAGCTGGAGAAGCAGTTCAATGCGACTAATAGGAATATCGTGATTTTTTGATACACAGTTTTTTCTTAAAAAATAATGTGAGCGAAGACAGAAGCAATTTAGGTATTTCTGTCGGAGAACAATCCGTTATTCATTTTATGCAAAGATAGCGAAAGGTGAGTGCTGAGGCAAACGGAAATCCTATTTCCGACTTGACTATGCCGAACCGCACCTATCTTCATAGTTACAAAGATAGTGAAAGATGAGTATCGGAAAAAGAGAACTCGCCTGTTTTTCATTCCGGATTGCATCCTATTTTCGTGTTCTCGACAAAGGTATGTGGGCTCAGTAGATAATTAGTGAGGACTGTCTTTTTATATTTCTACCCCTATATAATCTTTTTAACCCCCTCGCCCTACGGGCACTCCCCCTATATTCCTTACAGGAACACAGGAGGAGAGGATTGAAAAGTAGCCTTTTCTTCCTATGTTGTTTTGCAACTCCCTGCAATGCTACGGGACACGGCAGAGAGAGAGGGGAGTACTCAATTTTGTTACTGCTGTTGGTATTGCTCTTTCTCCCCTGTGTTTTGCAGTGCAAAATATAGGGGAGAGACCGAAGGAACGGTAGTTTCTGAGGAGAGGGGTTAGAAAGGTTGTTCGATTGTATTGTTTAACCCCTCCGTCACTGCGTGCCACCTCCCCTATATGGCTTCGCCACACAGAGGAGGAGTTTAAAGTAACACTCTATTCATTTGCGACGAGCAGAGGGAGGGGCTATTTTACCCCTCTCCTCTATATGGCTAACACAGTTCTCCGTAATACTACGGGACACGGCAAGGGAGGAGGTGTTAATTAATTAAGAATCAGTCTCTCCTGTGGTTATCGAAAAGAATTTCATTCTCTAAAACTCATCGCTATCCCCACGGATTTTCTACTGAATCGTGATGTGAGTCGAGTCGGTAATACAAGCGAATGATAAGCAGGAGGGAATAGTAGTTTAGTCTTATTGTCGGGATTGCTGGGGAAACGTAAAGATTCGTGAGATGTTTTCCTTTATCGATTTGCGTAATCGGTGAGTCGAGAGATTACGTATGCGTGCCGCTTTCCTATATAGTTTATCGATGGGCATGTTGCCCTCGTCTGTTTCTAAAAACAAGCGGTCGAGTGGTACGAATTTCAAAGATTCGTGGTTGTAATATTCTCCGAAGGAGAGATATAGCCCTTCTCGAATCAGTTGCCCTGCGGTTTCGGGTTTCCCTCTGAATCCGTGTATAATCCACGGTTGTTTAGGTCTTTCTGCTTTATGGATGCGGATTATGTCGTCGTATGCTTTGACGGCGTGTATGACGAGCGGCTTGTGCCACTTTTCAGAGAGATATATGTGATGTTTGAAGTATTCCGATTGTTCTTCATAGCCGACTCCGCTTTTGAGTCTGTCGAGTCCCGTCTCGCCGATCGCCACGACTTGCTCGTTTCGTACGATCGTTTCCAACAGGGGGAATGTTTCTTTGGAGCGGGAGGTCAGGCTCCACGGGTGCATCCCGACGGAGTAGAACTTTCCCGGTTCGGGGCGGAACTCTTCGGGGGTCGTGCTGATGATGGCTCCGTAGCGGTCGTGGTGCGTGTGAATATCGGTCGGCGTTTTAATCGGGACGGGATCGTAACCGCTACCGCCCCACGGGTGACAGCTCAGGATACGTTTGACGGCCAGCCACAAACCTTTTAACGGGCCGTGTATCTGTATGGCTTCGATAGCATATTGAGAACAGGTGGGTACATATCGGCACGATGGAGGTAGCATGGGGGAAATACATGCCTTGTAAAAACGGATAGGAAGCAGGAGTATGGCCGATAGCAGTTTTTTCATGACGTCAGGACGGGGTTTGTTGCAATTCTATTTTCCGGGCCAGACGTTCCAGAATTTCAATGACTTTCTTCTCTATAAAATGAAAATTGTTCAGGTTTTTATCGAGGTAAAGAAAGGCTAAATGTGCGGTTCGGCTTTGTCGCGACAGCGGTTCTGTCAGAATCTGCTTGTTGAGCCGATAGGCTTCTCTTATCCGGCGACGCAAATATACCCGTTTGACGGCGCGTTTGAAATTTCGTTTGGGGATATTGATAAAGAAACGTGGCGGAGCGCTTTCGCTGTCGTCTATGCGATAAACGACACGAATCGGATAGACGATAAAAGAACTCCCTTCGGCAAACAATCGGTCGATTGCTGTTCGGCTGCATAACTTTTCGTTTTTGGGGAGTTTGTGGTCGTTCATCGGTTTTGAAAATAAAACCTCATAAGCGCCTCCTTCCGGTAAAAGACGATTATGAGGTTCGGGTTTTGGGTAAAAAAGGGTTTATTTCTTTTTACTTTGTTCTTTTAAGAAGAGGTCTAAGGCTGCGGTCATCGACGGAGCTCCGGGTGACGGAGCCTCGATGTCGAGTCTCAGACCGGCATCCCGTACGGCTTGTGCCGTAGTGGGGCCGAATGTCCCGATTTTTATGTCGTCTTGTTTGAAATCGGGGAAATTCTTGGTCAGCGATTTGATACCCGACGGGCTGAAAAACAGAAGCATATCGTAATCGAACGGTTCATCGGGCCCGAAGTCGTTGCTTACGGTACGGTACATAATGGCCTTCGTATAGTTGATTTTATGCTTCTCTAATACAGAAGTTTGCTCTTTATGTACATCGGAAACTGGGAAGAGGAATTTTTCGCCGGAGTGTTTGAGCAACGAAGGCACTAAGTCGTCCAGCTTTCCAGAGTTCCCGAAAAATATTTTGCGCTTGCGATAGATGATGTATTTCTGTAAATAAAGGGCGATGGCCTCTGTCGTACAGAAGTATTTCATCGTTTCCGGTATGGTAACACGCAGTTCTTCGCACAGACGGAAGAAATGGTCGATAGCGGTGCGTGCCGTGAAAATAACGGCAGTGTACTCGGGTATGGATATTTTCTGCTGTCTGAATTCTTTGGAGGTCAGACCTTCTACTTTGATAAAAGGACGAAAAACGATATTTACACCATATTTTTCTGCAATATCGTAGTAGGGAGATTTTTCGGAACTCGGCTTGGGCTGAGAAACAAGAATTTTCTTAATTTTCAAAGCTGCTGTATTTTTAGTTCGACAAAATTATATATCAATATACTTGATCTATATACCCAAAATAGGGGGGTGATTTCGAGGGCACAAAGGTACACAATAAAATAGAATAAATCTAATATATTGCGGTAAAAAATCTTAAACCCTTTATAAATAAACAAGATACGAGAGATTAGATAGATAAGTGCCGCTGTGACGAACATGATTTTTTCCAAAGGAGGAATGAAGGTCATCGCGAGTATCGACAAGGCGAGAGGAATGCCTATCAAGGAATTGATCGATACGAAGCTGTCTATCCATTTACGGGTATGTGTGGCATCGGTAAATAACCGCCCGATTCCGGTATAAATCCATTTTTGAAGGTAATAATAACAAAATGCGATGACTCCTCCGCAACAAATCCCTATTCCGATTATTTCGGATAGGGAAGGTATATGCCGACTTACAAGTTCGAATAGGCAGAAGCCTTCGGAGATGAAAGTCATGATCAACAATACGGCCCGGAGTTGGGTTTCTCTCACGGTCGTGTCGTCGAACAGGTTTTGTCTCTCCTTTACGTTGAGCGAATTGCGGAGCACTTCACCCAAGTATTTGATTCCTTTTTTGAACGTGAAAGCGAACAGCAAGAAAATGATGAGAACGAGGCCGACGATTACGGGATCGTTCATGGGTGTTTCGGGTATTTTTTCAGACGGGAACCCTTCGGGTATGGCGATTATGGTTTCTTGCAGGTCTTTCAGCGGATCGGTCTCTTTCAAGGGAGTGCTTCGCTCGAATCCATGTATATATCGCGGCACGAAAACCTCGGGAGTACCGGCGGGCGACTGGGCTTGCGCGGTATCGGCAGGAGTGGCGGTATGTGCGGCGGGGACAGGCATGATTATATGGCTGCGATTTTGCGAATGTTTTTATCCCATACGGGCATGTTTTGAATAGCGTCGACAGCTTCTTGGGGGGTCTGCGCGACTTGCCACATGCGGGCGTGCTCCTGCCTCATGAAGTTTTCGCCGATGGCGTTATGAAGCATTTCTATCAACGGGTTATAGTATCCGTCTATGTTCAATATGACGATGGGGTTGAGAAACAGTCCGAGTTGTTTCCATGTGATTATCTCGAAGAGCTCTTCCATCGTTCCGCAACCGCCCGGTAAAGCGATGACGGCATCGGCTTCTTGCGCCATACGTTCTTTCCGTTCGTGCATGTCGGCGGTCACGATGGTCTCGGTCAAACCCTTATGACACCAACCTTCGTCGATCATAAACCGGGGTATTACACCCAATACTTCGCCTCCGTTTTCGAGAACACTGTCGGCCAGAGTACCCATCAGACCTTGATTGCCGGCGCCGCAAACGCATCGCATTCCGTTTTGTGCGAGAAGCCTGCCTGTTTCGCGGGCGGCTTCGAAGTAACGAGGATTTATTTTAGAGCTGGATGCGCAATAAACGCAAACCGATTTTATCTTTTTCATTGTCACGTATTTGAATCGGTTGCAAAGTTAACGCTTTTTCCCGAAAGAGAACCCTTCGGCACAAGCGACGTTATAACCATTTGTTTTCGCGATACCATTTCACGCATTCGTTCACGCCTCGTTCCAAGCTGTATTGCGGAGAAAAACCGAGCTCGTTTTGAGCATCCGAAATGTCGCAAATCCAGTTGCGTTGTTTCATGATACGGAATTTATCCCGATTTAATGTGCTGGTTTTTCCCAGCACGATAGCTCCTTTTTCGGCAATGACCGATACGACCCAAAGCAACCACACTGGAATTTTGACGGGGACAACCCTGCGCTTTCCCAAAGCGGTCGCTACATATCGGCGAAACTGGGACGAAGTGTATGCTTTTCCTTCCGAGAGGAAGTACCCCCGCCGAACGACTCCCCGGTCTATGGCTTTGAAGATAGCTTGTACCAAATCTTTCACGTAAATGAAGGTGATGAGTTGAGGTTTGAACCCGACGATGAAATCGAATCCGTATTTGATACTTTTCATCATCAGGTAGTAATCTCGCTCATAGGGGCCGTATACTCCGGTGGGACGCATGACCACGTAGGGGAATCCTTCCAACAATTCTAAATGTCGCTCGGCTTTCAGCTTGCTTTTTCCGTATCGGGTATTGGGGTGAGGAGTGTCGGTGGGGCGTATGGGGGTGAAGTTCTTTTCGTCACCGACTCCCCATGCTCCGAGGCTGCTCGTCATGATGAATTGTTTAGGAACCATTTCTGTTTCGACGAGGGCCTCGGTGAAATTTTTCACAAAGCCGTAGTTGATTCGATCGAAGTCATCGGGATTTTTGCATTTTGTAACCCCCAGATTATAAACGATGTAGTCCCATGCTCCGTATTCCCCTTTATGCGATAGTAGTTGGTCGGTAAGAATTTTTTTGTTACCGTAATTGAAGTCGATAAAGCGGATTGCGGGGTCGGAAAGATGTTCGCGAGAAGTCGTTTTGCGCACACCCGCCCAAGTTTCGTACCCTCGCGACAGCGCCTCTTCGACGATAAATCCGCCGATGAATCCGCCGGCTCCGGTAATCAAAATTTTCATGCTCATAAACGCTGTTTGTTTGTGCGTGTAAAAGTAATAAGAAACCTTGTAAATGGGATTAGCGATACTGTTATTTTGTGAAATATAGCCGATAAACTATTATAAAAAGTTTATAAAGAGGGGAGATTGACAATCTTTGTTATCTTTGCAATATTTTTGTAGCCGGAATGTGAAAATAAACCGGATTTCGATAATTGACGAAATGAATCTGTTTTTGCCGTCGGGCGTGTTGTCTTTGTCGCGGATTACAAGGGTTCGAGGCTTTCGGTCGAGATGAAAGGAAAAAATTATAAATATAACAAATGAAACGGTACAAATTACTGAACAATGTTTTGGGGTGGGTAGTCTTCGTTATCGCGGCGGTTACCTATATCCTTACTTTGGAATCCACGGCCAGTTTTTGGGACTGTGGTGAGTTTATAGCATCGGGTTATAAGTTGGAAGTGGGTCACCCGCCGGGTAATCCCATATTTATGTTGACGGCGCGATTCTTTGCCAATTTTGCTTCTTCTCCCTCCGAGGTCGCCTATATGGTAAACCTTATGTCGGGGTTGTTAAGCGCTGCCACCATACTGTTGTTGTTCTGGACGATCACCCGTTTGGCGCAAAAGATCGTTTTGCGTGATGGAGAGACAGAGGAGACGATGTCGCTCGGGCAGATGATTGCAATTCTCGGTTGCGGTTTGGTAGGAGCTTTGGCCTATGCGTGGTCCGATACATTTTGGTTCTCGGCGGTGGAAGGCGAGGTCTATGCCTATTCGTCGTTCTGTACCGCATTGGTGTTTTGGCTTATCCTCAAATGGGAAAGCGTGGCCGACCTGCCGCATGCCAACCGTTACATTATTTTGATAGCCTATATCATAGGAGTTTCGATTGCGGTTCACCTGTTGAATCTTTTGTGTATCCCGGCCATCGTATTGGTTTATTATTACCGTAAGTATAAAAATACCGATTTAAAGGGTTCTTTAATTGCCCTGTTGGTATCGTTCGTGTTGATCGTGCTTCTGCTTTACGGTCTAGTTCCGGGTTTTGTCGAGGTTGCCAGTTGGGTCGAATTGTTGTTCGTCAATGTTTTCCATTTACCGTTCAACAGCGGAGTGGTTTTTTATTTCTTCCTCATTGTCGGGGTTATCGCTTGGGCCATTTATGAGACGTATGCTCAACGCAGCGATAAGCTCATCAAGATTTCGTTTTTGATAAGTATCGTATTGGTGGGTATTCCTTTTATCGGCGACGGGTATATTATCGGTATTGTCCTTACGGCTGCGTTGGCTTATTATTTGTTTACTCGTAAAAAGCTGGCGGTAGTCGCCATGAATACGATATTGTTGTCGTTGTTCGTTATTTTTATCGGTTATTCTTCATATGCGCTGATTGTGATTCGTTCGACGGCCAATACCCCGATGGATCAAAATTCGCCCGAAGATATATTTAGTTTGGGCGGTTATCTCAACCGCGAACAGTATGGCGACAGGCCTTTGTTCTATGGACAGACTTTCCCGGCCGAAATCGCTCGTGATGCCAACGGGACTGCCATATCGACAAAGGGCAAAGCCATTTGGAAGAAAAAACTGAAAACATCGGAGGACGAGGCAGACCGTTATATAGTCACCGGATATAACGAACATTACGAGTATCAACCCGAGTTGAACATGCTGTTCCCGCGTATGTATAGCGATAAATCGGAACATATATCGGCATATAAAGAGTGGACTAATTTTAAAGGTCGTCCGGTACAGGTGAGAACTTCCGAAGGAACTAAAACGGTCATGAAACCCACTTTTGCCGAGAATCTCGCTTTCTTCCTCGATTATCAGTTGAACTACATGTATTGGCGTTATTTCATGTGGAACTTCGCCGGACGACAAAACGATATACAGGGACATGGAGAGGTGCAAAACGGAAATTGGATCAGTGGCTTCAATTTTATCGACAAGCATATTGCGGGAGACCAGACCAATCTGCCCGACGATTTGAAGAATAATGCAGGGCGTAACGTCTTTTATATGCTGCCCCTTTTGTTGGGTCTGATCGGGTTGTTCTATCAGGCATTTTCCGGTAAGAAAGGTATCGAAAGTTTTTGGGTGACATTCTTCCTGTTCTTCATGACCGGTATAGCGATTGTGATTTATTTGAATCAAACCCCCTATCAGCCTCGTGAACGGGATTATGCCTACGCCGGTTCGTTCTACGCATTCGCTATCTGGATAGGATTGGGTGTTGCGGCCGTGTGGAGAGGATTGAATTATCTGTTGAAAACGACCGACGAAAAACCCGTGAGTACGATTACCGCTGCTGTGGCTGCGCTGCTATGTTTGTGTGTGCCCTTGCAGATGGTAAGCCAGACGTGGGACGACCACGACCGTTCGGGACGATATGTTTGTCGCGATTTCGGTATGAACTATCTGTCGAGTGTCGATGAAAACGGTATCATCTTTACCAATGGCGATAACGATACTTTCCCCTTGTGGTACGTGCAGGAGGTGGAAGGGTATCGCACCGATGTAAGGGTTTGCAATTTGTCTTATTTACAGACCGACTGGTATATCGACCAGATGAAACGTCCGGCCTACGAATCGGCGCCGCTGCCCATTTCGGCCGATGAGTCGAAATACGCTTATGACGTGCGTTCCTATAATTATGTAATCAATCGGTTGGCCGATTCTATTACGGTAAGCGATGGATTGGACTATTTGTATAGCGATGAGGATTGGACGAAAGATGTTCCCGGATACGGAAAGTTGAACCATTTACCCACGAACAAGCTCTATATCCCGGTAAACGCCGATGCGGCTGTCGCTTCGGGTACGGTAGCGCCTGAGTTGAAAGATAGTATCGTTTCTCGCATTGTTCCCGATTTTACCAATAAGCGGGGTTTTACGATGAGCGAAATAGCTTCGTTGGACATTATCAACACCAATGCCATGCAGGGTTGGAAACGTCCGGTTTATTTTGCCGTGACGGTGGGTAGTAGTTACTATCTGGGCTTGGAGGATTATTTCTCCCGTACCGGATTGGCTTATCAGGTTGTTCCTTTGAAAGGCGTTTCCAACAACATCGATACGGATAAGATGTATGACAATATGGTCAATAAATTCCGTTGGGGAGGAATCGATAAAGCAACTCCCGAGCACCCGTTATATCTCGACGAGAATGTGCGTCGCATGTGCAACACGCATCGCATGATGTTCGGCGATTTGGTCGTTCAACTCATTGCCGAAGGGAAAACCGATAAGGCATTGACCGCACTGGATTTGATTATGGAGAAGATTCCGGGTTGGCAAGTGACTCACGACCTTACCTCCATTTCGCTGGCGCAGTCCTATCTCGATTTGGGAGAGAAAACGAAAGGCGAGGCTTTGTTGACCGAGATACTCGACAATTCGGCCGGATACCTGAATTGGTATAAAGACTTGACTTCCGGTCAGCTTCGTTCCGTAGGAAGCGATTATCAGAAACATCTGTATATCATTCAGGCGATACATGAAATGAGTACATCTTATGAGCTTCCCGAATTACAGAAAAGAATAGAAGAAAAATTTGCTATTCGAGAATAAATAAAAGACATTCTTTTCGGGAGAGGTGTCGGAAAAATACTTTTCCGGATCTCTCCCGTTTTTCAGTTATATACTTGTTATGTTTATAGAGCAACCCCCGTTTTTTTATCGCATGTTGTTTCCCGAAACGATTTGGCGTATACCGGGAGATAAAAAGACCGTATATCTCACTTTCGATGACGGTCCCATTCCGCAAGTTACTCCGTGGGTTCTCGATGTACTCGATTACTACGAGGTGAAAGCTACGTTTTTTTGTGTCGGTGACAATGTCGCGCGTAATCCCAATCTGTTTCAGGTGATCAGGGACAGAGGGCATCAAGTGGGGAATCATACGATGAATCACGTGAAGGGAATGTCGATGTCTCCCGAAAAATACGTGCGGAATGTCATGAATGCTCACGACCTTATTCAAAGTCGGTTGTTTCGCCCCCCTCATGGTCACATGCTACCCGGACAAGCCAAATTGTTGAAGAAAGATTTCAGCATTATCATGTGGGACGTCGTGACGCGCGATTATAGTAATAAATTGTCGGGTGAGCAGGTGTTCGGCAATGTGAAACGTTATGCCCGCAACGGTTCCATCATCGTGTTTCACGATTCGATTAAGGCAGAGCGAAACTTGCACTATGCGTTGCCGAGGACGATAAATTGGCTTAGAGAGAATGGCTTCTTGTTCAAAACCCTCTGAATGGCGTGAGATCATACGAAACGAAGCTTTGCGTATCGGTTTCGATGCCTGTGGCTTCGCAAGGGTGGAAGAGGTCGATGTCGATATGCGCGATAGCTACCGGCAGTGGCTCGCTTCCGGGAAACAGGCGCAAATGGGTTATTTGGACAATTATGTGGAGTTGAGGGATAATCCGGCGTTGTTATATCCCGGAGCCCGCACGATGATTTGTGTGGCACTCAACTACTATCCGGTTCGCTTTCAGTCTGGTGAAAGTCCCCGGTTCGCTTATTATGCCTATGGTTGGGATTATCACGATGTGATGCGGGATAAGCTGAGGCAGTTGGCCGTTTTTGTTTCGTCCTATTCTGGGGATACGGGGAGGGTCTGTTGCGATACGGCTCCGGTGCGGGAACGTTATTGGGCGGTTCGTGCAGGTCTCGGCTTTATCGGGAAAAATGCCCAGTTGATTATTCCCGGTAAAGGCTCTTTCTTCTTCTTGGGAGAATTGATAACTTCTTTGGATCTTCCTCCCGATAGTCCGGTCGTTGCTCGATGTGGCGATTGTTCTCGTTGTATGGACAGTTGTCCCACCGGGGCGTTGTACGCTCCGGGGAGTGTGGATGCCCGCCTGTGTATCTCTTGTCAAACCATCGAGAACAAGGGGGATATAGCTCCTTTCGTAGCCGATAGAATGGGCGATCGGGTATATGGATGCGATACCTGTCAGCAATGTTGCCCGTGGAATAAATCGGCTCGACCTTCTGTGCATCACGAATTTGCACCCAGCGAAGAATTTCTTGCTCTCGATGCTTCCCGATTCGAAACGATGACACCCGATGATTTCAATCGGATATTTCGCCATTCGGCTGTCAAAAGAGCTAAATATGCCGGACTGAAACGAAATTTCGAGATTTGGAAGAAAAACAGAAAGTCCCCCATAGAATGATGTTATGTATAAATTAAGAGAGGCTTCGCCACGGCGAAGCCTCTCTTATTATGTGATTAAGACAAGTCCTATAATAAGCTGTCAGGGTCGAGGTTGTTTTTCTCGATGTCGAGGAAATACTTGTAAGTACCCACCTTCAATTCGGCTGTTGCGGCGTCGTCGCAGACAATGATGCTTTTGGGGTGCATTTGCAGAGCCGTGATCGTCCACATTTGGGAAATGCCGCCTTCTACGCCTTGTTGCAAGGCTTTGGCTTTGTTGTGCCCGTTAACGATGATAAGGACATTCCGGGCCGACATGATAGTACCGACACCTACGGTGAGAGCCGTTTTGGGAACAAGATGGGTATCGCCTCCGAAGAAACGGGAGTTGGCGATAATCGTGTCTTGGGTCAGTGTTTTTACGCGGGTGCGTGACGTTAACGAAGACCCCGGTTCGTTAAAAGCGATATGGCCGTCGGGACCTACACCGCCGAGGAACAGTTCGATACCCCCGTAAGATGCTATTTTGGCTTCATAGCGGGCGCATTCTTCTTCGGGGTCGGCAGCGTTGCCGTTGAGTATATTCACGTTTTCCGGGCGAATATCGATGTGGGAGAAGAAATTGCTCCACATGAACGTATGGTAACTTTGTTCGTGGTCTTCGGGCAGATTGCAATATTCGTCCATGTTGAAAGTCACGACATTACGGAACGAAACGACACCTTTACGGTTCAATTCTATCAAATGTTTATACATGCCCAGAGGCGACGACCCTGTGGGAAGACCCAGTACGAAAGGTTTATCCTCTGTCGGTTTGAACTTATTGATGCACGATACCACATAATTAGCGGCCCAACGAGAAACGGCATCATAGGTTGGTTCGATAATCAGTCTCATGATTTGTATATAATTTTAGCTTTCCCCAAAAGTAATCATTTTTTGGGAAGTACAGATGTGTATGTGAAAATTTTGTGTATTTTTCTAAAAATCGAAAGTGATTCCGTGATTTTTTACCTTTTTTGTGTGGAAAAAGTGTAAAGGAATCATTAAGTTTGTAACTTAAAAAAACTATCGCGATGAAAACAAATCTAAGTTCTCAGATTAAACTGGATCGGATACCCAAAAGGTATTATGCTCCTGATGGTGAGTTGGAACTTGCGGCTCTTACACGAGACGAGAAAGTTTACACCAAAATCTTCGAAGGCTCTGAGGAAGGGTCGGTGTATGTAGCTCATGACGTAGCGGAATTGATACAGAAATGCAAGGCAGAGCATCGTCATTGTGTGCTCGCTTTGGGTTCGGGTGTCGGTACTCACGCCGTTTATGCCGAATTGGTACGCATGTATCAGGCCGGCGAAGTCAGTTTCTCGAATGTCATAGTATTCAATATCGGGGAATATTATCCTTTGGCAGAAGGAGCTCCCGGGACGATGAGCCTGTTGAAAGAGCTGTTGCTCGACAAGGTGAATATCGATCCCGAGAATATTCATTCGCCCGGTAAGTTGGTATCGAAAGAAGATGTGTACCAGTATTGTAAAAATTACGAAGAAGAAATAGAGGCTTGCGGTGGTATCGATTTAGCTTTGTGCGAGATCGGTGCGGTCGGAAATCTGGCATTTAACGAACCGGGTTCGCAGCTCAACTCTTCCTGCCGTCTGATGCTGCTCGGTAGCGATGCTCGCCACATGGCATCGTCGCAGTTCAATTCGAGCGAGAATGTTCCCCGCAGCGCCGTTACGTTGGGTATATCCAATTTGATGTCGGCTCGTCGTATCGTTTGTGTCGCTTGGGGTGAAAATAAGGCCAACATCGTGAAACGCACGATCGAAGGTGACATTACCGATTTGATACCCTCTTCGTTCCTGCAAACCCATCGTCGGGCGAAAATCGTACTCGATTTGTCGGCTGCCGAGGCTTTGACGCGTATCAGTCGTCCGTGGCTGGTAACGTCGTGCGAATGGGACGAGAAGCTCATTCGTCGGGCTATCGTTTGGCTATGCAAGGTGACAGGAAAACCCATCTTGAAATTAACCGACAAAGATTACAACGACAATGGATTGAGCGAATTGGTAGCCCTTTTCGGATCGGCCTATAATGTCAATATCCGCATCTTCAATTCGTTACAACACACGATTACCGGTTGGCCCGGAGGGAAACCCAACGCCGACGATACATTCCGTCCGGAGCGTGCCAAACCTTATCCCAAACGAGTGATCGTATTCAGCCCGCACCCCGATGACGATGTGATTTCGATGGGCGGCACACTCAAACGATTGGCCGACCAGAAGCACGATGTACACGTGGCATACGAAACTTCGGGTAATATCGCCGTGGGTGACGAAGATATGATGCGTTACATCATGCTGATCGACAACATTGCCAAGAAATTCAAATTCGATACTCCCGAGCTTTTGAAGAAAAGCAACGAGATACATAAATTCATCGGTAAGAAGAAAGACGGGGAATCCGATACGCCCGATATTCGTTTCATCAAGACGATGATTCGTCAAGGCGAGGCACGTACGGCATGTAACTATATCGGTATTAAACCGCAGAACGTACACTTCCTCAACCTGCCGTTCTATGAGACCGGAACCATTAAAAAAGGCGATCTCTCCGAAGCCGATATACAAATTGTAAAAGATTTGATCGAATCGGTGAAACCCCATCAGATTTTCGTTGCCGGCGATTTGGCCGACCCGCACGGAACTCACAAAGTTTGTCTCGATGCCGTTCTCGCCGCTATCGACGAAATCAAGGACGAAGATTGGATGAAAGATTGCCGCATCTGGATGTACCGTGGTGCATGGGCCGAATGGGAAATCGACCATATCGAAATGGCCGTTCCTCTTAGCCCCGAGGAATTGCGTCAGAAACGTAACTCTATCCTCAAACACCAGTCGCAGATGGAGAGTGCTCCTTTCTTGGGAGATGACGAACGTCTGTTCTGGCAACGTGCCGAAGACCGCAACAAAGCTACGGCCGATCTTTATGCCAGCTTAGGGTTGGCTTCGTACGAGGCCATAGAGGCTTTTGTGGAATATCACCCCATTCGATAGTTTAACGGTTATCTTGGTATAGAAGAAGGAGGAAGCGGACAGCTTCCTCCTTCTTATTTTATGGGCGTTTTGGTTTCGTTCAATTCCAAGTTTCTATCCGGCGGACAATACGCCCTTTACCCGTTGATAATATCGTATCGATTCCTCTACCCCTTTGTCAGAAGGTAAAGTTATGGCGATGCCGTTAAAATTTTTATATGAATAGATGATCCTTGAACCATATTTTTTTGCGGCGCTCAGCAAATCGCTTTTTCCCATTTCGGCGTCATAGAATACGATGAGGACATTACCGGAGATAGCGGTCTCTTGCTTTTCCGGTATGTGGGCGGTGCGGCACGATGAAAAGCAGCCGATGGTTAAAAGGGCGTATATGGGAAATAGGTTTAACAAGATACGATGTATTCGCTTCATATCGCTTTTTCGTTGTGGAATATAGACAGGGCTGCCTAAAATTCATTAGGCAGCCCTGTCTATATAGAAGTGGATTTTATTCGTAATCGGCCCAGTTGGTAAGAGCCATGTCGCCCGATTTCAAAAATTCGTTGTGGAATGCGAATGCGGCGTTCAGGCGGTGAGGCGTGTGTCCTTTACCCAGTTTAAGGTAATCCCATAACAGTTCTTTGTACATGGGGTGAGCGCAGTTTTCGATAATGGCGTGAGCCCGTTGAATGGGCGATTTCCCTCTCAAATCGGCGACACCTTGTTCGGTAATGAGTACCTGTACCGAGTGTTCGCTGTGGTCGAGGTGCGATACCATAGGGACGATGGCGCTTATCTTTCCGCCTTTGGCTGTCGAAGGGCAAGTAAATATCGACAGATAAGCGTTGCGTGTGAAGTCGCCCGAGCCGCCTATGCCGTTCATCATCTTGGTTCCTGTGACGTGCGTGGAGTTTACGTTACCGAAGATATCTGCTTCGAGAGCTGTATTCATTGTAATCAGTCCCAGACGGCGTACGACTTCGGGGTTGTTGGTGATTTCTCCCGGACGAAGTATGATTTTGTCGTGGAAGAATCCGATATTTTGGAATACCTCGTTTAACTTGTCGTCGCTCACGGTGAGGGAGCAGCTGCTGGCGAATTTACATTTTCCCTCTTTCATCAAATCGATAACGGCATCCTGTACGACTTCGGTGTACATTTCGAAGGCTGGAATGTCGGGATTCGAACCTAAGCAGGCCAAAACAGCGTTGGCGATGTTTCCTACACCCGACTGCAAAGGCAGGAACTGGGGAGGAATCAAGCCCGATTTTAATTGTTGTGCGAGGAAGTTGCAGACATTGTTTCCTATCTTCATGGTAACCTCATCTACCGGAGCGAATGGTTTCACGCCGTCTCGTTTGTCGCTTTCGACGATACCGATGATTTTTTTCGGGTCTACTTTGACAACAGGTACACCGATACGGTCGCTCGGTTTATAGATGGGAATTTCCCGACGATAGGGCGGGTCCAATGGTTGATATATATCGTGCATGCCACGCAGCTCTTTGGGATCATGGTGGTTCAACTCGATAATTATTTTTTCGGCCAGAGAGCAGAAAGTCGGTGTGGCGCCTACACCGGGTCCTAATAAAATTTCGCCGTCGGGAGTCACATCGGTCGCTTCTATGACGGCGACATCTACTTTACCGAGAAATCCGTAACGAAGGGTTTGCGCAAGGTGAGACAAGTGTAAATCGAAATAGGCGATTTCGTTGTTGTTGATCGCTTCGCGGGAGTCTTTGTGTGATTGATAAGGCGTACGGCTTTTGATTGCTTTTGCCCGACTTAAAGCACCGTCGATGTAATCACTGGTCGATGCTCCTGTATAAACTCCGATTTGGAAAGGGCGACCTGCGGCATGCTCTGCTTCTGCTTTTTTTGCAAGAGCGACGGAAACTACTTTGGGAGTTCCTGCTGCGGTAAATCCGCTGAATCCGACATTGTCGTTGTGATGAATGAATTCAGCCGCTTCTTCTGCGGTGATAAATTTAAATGCCATATCTACGAAAAATTTTGTTGTTTTTGAGAAATTTCAAGGTTAAGGTTTTTATCTGGTTCAATATTTTCGATTTAGAATTTCCGATGCGATAACGGCTTTACGCCAATCTATGTCCTTTACATCGATAGGGTTCTCTCCGGCAGTATCGTAATCGGTGTGCTGTAACGATGTTATAGGCGGCACGGTATGAGTAAAAACCGCTACACCTTCTTTCTCCGGCATTGTGGAGGGGATTATCGGTTCCGGCGTTTTTTCTGCCGGTCTTTCGAGTATTTGTGTCTGTGGCTTTTTCTTGGCCTTTGGGATATAGTCGTCTTCCTGCTCTGCTTCTTCTTTCGCTTTCCGCAGCTCTTTGAATATATCGTCTATGGTTAAAGTCCGAGTTTCGCCCCACGGTTCATCGGTCGTCTCATGGGATTCGGTATCTTGTAGAGGTCGTTCTCCCTGCTGGTTTTTAACCTCTTGTTTCTTTTTTGATCCCAGGGCGTTAATAGCGATAATGACCAAACTGATGATTATGGTGACGATTATCTCTGAAAAATCCATCTCTTTTTTGTAATTTTGTCCTCAAATATAGAGTTTTATTGAGAATCTTCCAAATTTTAGGACTCTATAAATAACTAAGAGCTGTTTCTCAACAACTCTTAGCCGATTTAACCTAAACCTTAACTATGAAAAAATTTCATGTAATGTGTATGCAAAGAAAAACAATATTTTTTTAAAAACAAATTTTAATGATAAAAATATTACTTTTCTGAATGAATTTTTTATAAATTAAAATTAAACGAAAGGAAAAACAGATAGAATGAAAAATATATCGAATAAAGATACTTTTGAAAAAAGAGAGGAGAAGAAACTGTTTATAGAGACTTATGGCTGTCAGATGAATGTGGCCGACAGCGAAGTGGTCGCTTCGATTATGCAGATGGCAGGCTATACGCTTTGTGATACGATCGAAGACTCCGATGCCATATTTGTCAATACCTGTTCCATTCGGGATAACGCCGAGCAAAAGGTCCTTTCGAGATTGTCCTATTTTCAATCGTTGCGTAAACATAAGAAATCTTTGGTGATAGGGGTTTTAGGTTGTATGGCCGAAAGGGTTCGCGAACAGTTGATTACCGAAAACGGCGTAGATCTCGTGGTCGGTCCCGATTCGTATCTCGATTTACCTAACTTGGTCGGAGCTGCCGAACGGGGAGAAAAAGCCGTGAATGTGGAGCTTTCCACGACCGAGACCTATCGGGAGGTTATACCTTCCCGTATCGGTCATAACCGTATTTCGGGATTCATTTCGATTATGCGAGGGTGCAATAATTTTTGCTCCTATTGTATAGTCCCGTACACACGCGGTCGTGAGCGTAGCCGCGAGCCCGAGAGCATTCTCGGCGAGTTGGCCGACTTGAAAATCAAGGGTTTTAAAGAGGTGACTTTGTTGGGACAAAACGTAAATTCCTATCGATATGAACGTCCCGATGGGACTGTTGTCGATTTTCCGGCACTGTTGGCGTTGGTGGCGCAGTCGGCAGAAGGTATGAGGGTGCGTTTCACGACCTCCCACCCTAAGGATATGAGCGACGAGACTCTGAGAATTATCGCTGCTTACCCCAATGTGTGCCGTCACATACACCTTCCGGTGCAGTCGGGGAGCAATCGCATTTTGAAGTTGATGAACCGGAAATATACGAGGGAATGGTATCTCGACCGTATTGCCGCTATTCGCCGTATTTTACCCGATTGCGGCATTACGACCGACATGTTCAGCGGATTTCACTCTGAAACCGATGCCGATTTTGAAGAGACTCTCGATTTGATGCGAGAGGTGGGATTCGATTCCTCGTTTCTTTTCAAATACTCCGAACGCCCCGGAACGTATGCCTCCAAACACTTGCCCGACGATATTCCCGAGGAAGTGAAAATTGCTCGTTTGCAACGTATGATCGATTTGCAGAACGAGCTTTCTCTCGAAAGCAACCGCAAGGATATCGGCAAAGAGTTCGAGGTTTTGGTAGAAGGTTTTTCAAAACGTTCTCGCGAACAGTTGTTCGGTCGCACATCGCAGAATAAGGTTGTTGTTTTCGATAAAGGTAGTCATCGCATAGGAGAGTTTGTCCGGGTAAAAGTGAACGATGCATCATCAGCCACTCTGTTGGGCGAGGCGCTTGAATAAAATGAAAAAAGTCGATGGAAAAGGTCGTTCGTGAGAAATTGTGGACACATAGCTTCTGTGCGGTGGCTGCCGGGAATTTCCTGCTTTTTTTTGCTTTTTATTTGTTGTTGCCTGTTTTGCCCATGTATTTGAGCGAAGCGTTCGCAGCAAGCCGTTCGACGGCAGGATTCATATTGTCTTCCTATACCATCACGGCGCTGATGATACGTCCGTTCGCCGGGTATATGGTCGATACCTTTCCCCGTAAAAAACTGCTGCTTATCTGCTATTTCACTTTTCTCCTTTTTTTCGGGGGATATCTGTTGGCCGGTACGCTCTTGTTATTCGCCATTATTCGTGCCGGGCACGGGATAGCGTTCGGGCTTCTTACCGTATCCAATAGCACGGTGGCTATCGATGTCATGCCGTCGTCCCGTAGGGGCGAAGGCATAGGATATTACGGAGTAAGCAACAATTTGGCTATGGCCGTCGGGCCTACGTTGTCGCTTTATATTCACGATTCTTTTGCCAATTTCGATTATATATTTTTGCTTTCGATGGTTTCTGCCACGATCGGGCTGATATGCGTTTCGACTATTCGAATGCCCTATCGCCGCGAGCCGATACTTGAAAAGCCGCCGGTTTCGCTCGACCGTTTCCTGCTTTTGAAGGGAATGCCCGAGGCTTTGACGCTTATATTTTTCTCGTTCAGTTACGGTGTGCTTTCCACCTATCTTGCTGTCTATGGTAAAGAAGAGTTGGGTATCGATTCGGGAGCTGGTTTTTTCTTTGTTTTGTTGGCCGTAGGGTTGATTTTGTCGAGGCTCACTTCGGGCCGTTGGCTTAACCGGGGATATGTCACCCGTAATATCCTTGTCGGCATGTTGCTCTCTTTGCTGGGCTATCTGATTTTTGTAGCCGTGCGTAATGAATGGGGGTACTATGGGGCGGCTGTTATTTTGGGGTTGGGCTATGGCTGTATTTGTCCGGCCTATCAGACCATGTTTATCAATCTGGCTCCCAATAATCAACGGGGAACAGCCAATTCCACCTATCTTACCGCTTGGGATTTAGGGGTTGGGCTGGGTGTTCTCATCGGTGGACAGATAGCCGAAGTATCGAATTATGCAACGGTCTATGCGACGGCTTGTGTGTTGTGTGCCATAGGGTATGTACTCTTTAAAATGAAAACGGCGGCGCATTTCGAAAATCATAAGTTGAGATAGAATTTATTAAAATATGTGAATAAAAGAAGCGAATTCAACGATATAGACTTTATTTTGCATAAAATTTGGGCTAAAACTATCCTTTTGCTTTCCGATATGAAAAAAAGAGAGGGGATAATGATGTCGAAATAGTTATTAACAGAGGTTCTTTCCCTCATAAAAAGGTGCATCGATTTGGTAAAAAAGAGAGATATGAACAATAAGGCTTCTTTCAGCAAACGGATTTCTTTTCTGAATGCCCGAATGACTTCGACATTGAGCGTTTCATTGGTTCTTTTTATCTTGGGGATTATGGTTTTGATGGGATTTTTAGCGACTAATCTATCCCGTCATGTCAAAGAAAACATAGGTTTCTCCATTGTCTTGAACGAATCGGCCGGCGAGCGTCAGGTGCATCAACTGCAAAGAATGCTCGAACGTTCCAAATATGTGAAGGCGGCGCAGTATATATCGAAGGAAGATGCCTTGAAAGAGGTGATGATCGAGTTGGGAGAAAATCCCGAGGACGTGTTGGGAGTCAATCCGCTTCAATCGTCTATTGAGGTTAAATTGAAAGCCGATTATGCCAATACCGACAGTTTGGCCGTCATTGAAAAAAATCTCCGGGGGCAAGTGATCGTCAGCGATATTCTTTATCAGAAAGACCTTATCCAGTCGGTCAATGACAATATGAGTCGTATAGGACTGGTGTTATTGGCATTGGCGATAGTTCTCATGCTCATTTCGTTTGCGTTGATAAGCAATACGATTCGATTAGGAGCTTACTCCAAGCGTTTTCTTATCCACACGATGAAACTGGTGGGGGCTACACCGGCATTCATTCGTCGGCCCTTTATCGTTTCCAATGTGATTAACGGTATCGTTGCATCGGTAATAGCTATGTTGTTGCTTTCGGGTTGCATATATTATCTGATGTCCGAGATGGAGAACTTCACGACCCTGCTGTCTGTTCCCATGATGGTATTGGTCTTTTTGTCGGTTTTGATTTTAGGGATTATCTTAACGGCGGTTTCGGCTTATTGGGCTGTTAATCGTTATATTCGTATGGATAGAGATGACCTGTATTATATTTGAAAAAACTTTTATGTATGGAATCTAAGAAAATGAAATCTGAGTCCGTTGTTCCGGGAGAGCAAAAGAAAACGGAGTTTGCCCTCGGCAAGACTAATATTATACTTATAGCTGTGGCGTTCGTTGTGATCGTCGTCGGTTTCCTGCTTATGCTGGGGCCCGGTACTACACCGGAGGCCTATAACCCCGATATATTTAGTTTCCGTCGTATCGTGTTGGCGCCCGGTATAGCTTTTGCAGGTTTCGTTTTCATGGTCTATGCGATCATGCGTAATTCGAAATAATATCGTTAATTTTATTGTATCACATTATGACTTGGTTAGAGTCTCTTATATTGGGCCTCGTACAAGGGCTCACCGAATATCTGCCGGTAAGTAGCAGCGGACACCTCGAAATCGCGAATGCATTGTTCGGTATACAAGGTGAAGAAAACCTCACTTTTGCCGTGTTGGTGCATACGGCGACAGTATGTAGTACGATTGTTGTGCTATGGAAGGAAGTGGAGATTTTGTTTCGTGGACTTTTCCGTTTTACGTGGAATAGCGAAACGAAATATCTGGCAAAAATAGCTTTGTCCATGATACCGGTAGGTATCGTAGGGCTGTTCCTGAAAGACTATGTAGAATCGTTTTTTGGCAACGGTTTGTTATTAGTCGGCATCATGTTGCTGGTAACTGCGGCGTTGTTGACATTCGCCTATTATGCCCGGCCTCGGGTGAAAGAAGATATATCTTATCGAGATGCATTCATCATCGGTCTCTCGCAGGCGGTAGCCGTTTTACCCGGACTTTCGCGTTCCGGTACGACTATTGCGACCGGACTCATGCTGGGAAACAAAAAAGAACAGGTGGCCCGATTCTCGTTTCTTATGGTGATTATTCCTATTTTGGGCGAGGCTCTTCTTGATTTGATGAAAGGAGGGTTTTCTCCTGCGGAGTCGGGATTGTCCATACCGGTGATGATTATCGGATTTCTTGCCGCATTCGTGTCGGGGTGTTTGGCGTGTAAGTGGATGCTCCGTTTAGTCAATAATGGCAAATTAGTGTATTTTGCTATCTATTGTGTGGCGATGGGAGCTTGTGCTATAATTTATTCGCTTGTTCACTAATATCGCCGATATGGACTTTAACGAAGGCGAAATCATATATATCGACAAACCGCTTCATTGGACTTCGTTCGATGTGGTCAAGCGCATACGGTTGCGTATACTCCGCCGTATCAAACAAAAAAAATTGAAGGTGGGGCATGCGGGAACTCTCGATCCGTTGGCTACGGGCGTGATGATTATATGCACGGGACGGGCGACGAAACGGATAGAAGAATTTCAATATCAGACCAAAGAGTATATAGCGACTTTGCGTCTGGGAGCGACGACACCGTCGTTCGATTTGGAAACAGAGATAGATGGCGTTTATCCCCATGAACATATCACCCGTGAAAGTGTAGAGCGAACTTTACCTCGATTTGTCGGTTCGATTATGCAGATACCGCCCTCTTATTCGGCTTGTAAAGTCGATGGCCGCCGAGCGTACGATATGGCCCGTAAAGGGCAGGCGGTCGATTTGAAGCCCAAAGAATTGGTTATTGACGAAATAGAGCTGCTTTCTTGCGAATTGCCCGAAATCAAAATCAGGGTCGTGTGCAGCAAGGGAACTTATATTCGGGCTTTGGCTCGTGACATCGGAGAGGCGCTCGGTAGTGGAGCCCACCTTGTGGGATTGATCCGTACACGAGTGGGCGACGTGACTCTTGCCGATTGCCTTTCGGTCGAACAGGTCGCCGACATGATAGACCATATAGACGTGGAACCCGTTTTGGAAGAAGAGAAAAAAGAATAATAATTAAAGATATGAAACTGTCCCAATTTAAATTTAAACTACCCGAAGAGCAAATCGCTCAATATCCGGCTAAAAACCGTGATGAATCCCGGTTGATGGTAATCGACCGGAAGACGGGGAAAATAGAACATCGCATTTTTAAGGAAATTATCGAGTATTTCGACGAGAAAGACGTGTTCGTGTTTAACGACACCAAAGTTTTTCCGGCTCGTCTTTACGGCAATAAGGAAAAAACAGGAGCTAAGATAGAGGTTTTTCTGTTACGGGAATTGAACGAAGAGAATCGGTTGTGGGACGTTTTGGTAGAGCCGGCTCGTAAGATTCGTATCGGAAATAAACTCTATTTCGGCGACGACGATTCTATGGTGGCCGAAGTAATCGACAATACGACTTCGCGAGGGCGCACGTTACGATTCCTTTACGACGGTTCCCACGATGAGTTTAAGGAGGCTCTTTACAAGCTGGGAGAAATGCCGTTGCCCTCCTATATCGCCCGTCCGGTAGAAGAGATGGATGCCGATCGGTATCAGAATATTTTTGCTCGTAACGAAGGAGCTGTTGTCACTCCGGCCGCCGGTCTGCATTTCAGCCGTGAGCTGTTGAAACGAATGGAAATTAAAGGAATCGATTACGGGTTCCTCACCCTTCATTCTGGCTTGGGTAATTTTCGTGAAATCGATGTCGAGGATCTCACGAAACACAAGATGGATTCCGAGCAGATGAGAGTGACTCCCGAATTGGTGGAACTCGTGAACCATGCTAAGGACGAAGGTCGTAAAGTGTGTGCCGTGGGTACATCGGTGATGCGAGGGATAGAAAGTGCAGTAAGTACGGGGGGACACATGAAAACGTATGACGGTTGGACTAATAAGTTTATTTTCCCTCCTTACGATTTTACGGTGGCAACCAATTTAGTGACGAACTTTCACATGCCCCTTTCCACTATGCTTATGATGGTAGCTGCGTTCGGTGGTTATGACATCGTTTTGGAGGCATACGAATCGGCATTGAAAGAAGGTTATCGTTTCGGGGCTTACGGTGACGCCATGCTCATTTTGTAAAATCAATTGTACTCTTTATAACAGGGAGGAATAGCGTTTTCTACGTATTCCTCCTTTTGTTTTCGATGAACGATCCTTAGATTCCGACAGTATCTACTGAACCGCCTTTTACGGTTCAGCCGAAAATCCGTGGGGTAGATATGGATTTTAGCGATGAGTCTTTTGTTGACAAACACAATTCGGACTTTTCGGTGAAAAGTTGATTCTTGTTTAAATTTCTATACAAAGTGTACTCCTCCTCTGTGTTTTGCACAGCAAAATATAGGGGAGGTGTCCGAAGGACGGAGGGGTTGAAAAAACGCAGCAAGGGGAACGGATTGGGCTGCAATTTCCCCTCCCCTGCCGTGTCCCGTAGCATTACGGGGTACTATGTTAGCCATATAGGAGACACCGAAGAAACGATAGTTTCTAAGGCGAGGGGGTTGGAAAGATGGCATATAGTATTTTTGTAGTATTACTCCCTCTGTCACTACGTGCCACTTTGCCTATATTTTACATGGCAAAACGCAGGGGGAGAAGGGCGGGCTTTTCACTTTATGGTTTGGCATTTTTTTTTGTGCAAAAGGGCAATTCCCTTAGATTTCCTACTGAGCCGATATTCTCACTGATTATCGACCTCGCTTGTAATAGTAAGAAAACCGAAAAGTAAAGTTGAGAGGCTCTATGAAAATACTATCTTTTCGAGTAGTTTCAGAAAAAATAAAAGTGCTATATTGATGGGCAATAATTCCCCGTTTTGGGAAACTTTCTTGATAAAATAATCCTAAAAGTTTTCCAAAACAGGAAACTTTTGTGTGTAGATTTGTTGTTTTCTTGGAAAGAATTTATGTACCTTTACACTCGCATTTCGGTTCGGTTGTCGCTGTGAGGCACAATCGATAAAAAGGGAATCGGGTGAGAATCCCGGACAGTCCCGCTGCTGTAATTCCTGCAAAAGTCCGTTGACACAGGCCACTGATAAAGAATCTGTTTCTGAATATCGGGAAGGCGTTTTCGGATTGGGAAAAGTCAGAAGACCTGCCGAAGTGGGAGAGAAGCAAATGAACGTTCGAGGAGGCGTTCGCAGTATCGAATCTTTAATAACAATCAGCATGGACTATGCATGTATTACCATTACGAAACGTGATGGATCCAAAGAGAACTTCTCGATTGAGAAAATCGAGCGGGCTATCGCTAAGGCTTATCGTGCCGACGGTATGAACGACGACGAGACCTCTATTAAACAAGTTACGGCCGAGGTTGCCGCTGCCATCGATAGGGAGAATATCTCGGTAGAAGAGATTCAGGATTTGGTAGAGCGCAAATTGATGATGCGCAATCCCTCGGTAGCGAAGAAATTTATCATTTATCGGGAGTGGCGTACCAAAGAACGTGAAAAGCGCACATCGATGAAGCAGGTGATGGACGGTATCGTGGCGGTCGAGAAGAACGACGTAAACCTGAGCAATGCTAATATGTCGTCTCATACACCGGCAGGGCAAATGATGACATTCGCCTCGGAGGTCACGAAAGATTATGCCTATAAATATTTGGTCGGGGTTCGTTATGGACGGGAACACCGGGAAGGCGACATACACATTCACGACCTCGATTACTATCCCACCAAGACGACCACTTGCGTACAATATGATTTGGAGGACATCTTCAACCGGGGATTCCATACCAAGAACGGTACGGTGCGTACGCCGCAGTCCATACAGAGTTATGCCACGTTGGCCACCATCGTTTTTCAGACCAACCAAAATGAGCAACACGGCGGGCAATCTATTCCGGCTTTCGACCATTTTATGGCGCCGGGCGTATTGAAGAGTTTCCGCAAGCATCTCGAAAACGGGGTGGGCTTTATTTGTCGTTTGCACGGAATGGAAGATATGCCGGCGTTGAAAGATTTGTTTCAGGAAGGAGTTGTTTCGATCGATATGACCGAAGAACAGAAAGCCGCTTTGGGCGAGCGTTTGAAAGAGATAGGGGTGAACGTTTCTGTTGCCGAACTCGATACCGCTTGGCGACAAAGTTACGAAATGACTCGTAAAGATACGCATCAAGCTATGGAGGGGTTGGTTCACAATCTCAATACCATGCACTCTCGTGGAGGTAATCAAGTGGTGTTCAGTTCGATAAATTATGGGACGGACACTTCGGCCGAAGGCCGTATGGTCATGCGGGAGTTGCTTTCGGCGACTGTCGAGGGACTCGGTAGCGGTGAAGTCCCGGTATTCCCCATACAGATATTTAAGGTAAAAGACGGTGTCTCTTACACCGATGAGGATTACGATGCCGCGATGGCCGATTTCGAGGGAGCGATGGCGGGAAAAATCAAATTCAAGGCGCCTAATTTCGACCTGTTGCTCGAAGCCTGTCGCACGACTTCTACTTCGCTCTTCCCCAACTTTCTCTTTTTAGATACCGAATACAACAAAAACGACCTTTGGAAAGCCGATGATCCCGACCGTTTCCGTTACGAAGTGGCGACGATGGGATGCCGTACGAGGGTCTTCGAGAATTTACACGGCATTAAAAGTTCGTGGGGACGGGGCAATCTCTCCTTTACTTCGATGAATATGCCCCGGTTGGCAATAGAGGCCCGGCGGGAGGCTGAGGAGTTGCATCCCGACGGCGACAAGCATGCTATTCGTCGGGAAGCCCGTATTCTATTTTTGGAGAAAGTGCGCAGTGTGGCATCGATGATTGCCGAGCAACTCTACGAGCGTTATGAATACCAGCGCAAAGCGCTTGCCCGTCAGTTCCCGTTTATGATGGGCAACGACGTTTGGAAAGGTGGTGGTAAGTTACAACCCAACGACGAGGTGGGCGATGTCATCGATAGCGGGACATTGGGTATCGGGTTCATCGGCGGGCACAATGCGATGTGTGCTATTTACGGCGAAGGCCATGCTCATAACCAAGAGGCATGGAACACGCTCTATGATGCCATACGGGTGATGAACAATGTTGTCGAGGAGTACAAGACCCGCTACAATCTCAATTACTCGGTTCTGGCTACTCCGGCCGAAGGGCTTTCGGGACGTTTCACTCGTATGGATCGCAAACGTTACGGTGTTATTCCGGGCGTGACCGATCGGGACTACTACGTAAATTCGTTCCATATCGATGTGAAAGAACCGGTGGGTATTGTAGAGAAAATCAAGAAAGAAGCCCCTTTTCATGCTATCACGAAAGGTGGGCACATTACCTATGTCGAGCTCGACGGCGAAGCGAAAAAGAATGTCTCTGTCATTCTCAAAATCGTGAAAGTGATGCACGACGAAGGAATCGGTTACGGGTCGATCAATCACCCGGTAGATACCTGTCGTTCGTGCGGTTACCGAGGTGTCATCTATACGCAATGTCCGGTTTGCAAGAGTGAGAATATATCGCGTATGCGACGGATTACGGGTTACCTCACCGGAAGCCTCGAATCTTGGAATTCTGCTAAGCAGGCCGAAGAGCGTGACCGTGTGAAACACAAATAATGGAACCGCTTCACATCATCAATGTTTACCCCGAGACTATCTCCGACGGTTTCGGGGTACGCTATGCCATCTATCTGGCCGGTTGTACCCATCATTGCCGGGGATGCCACAATCCCGGCAGTTGGAGTCCGGTGGCCGGCGAGCCGCTCACGGAGCTTATTCTCTCCCGTATCGTCGCCGAGATAAACGACAATCCCATTCTCGATGGAATCACCATTTCGGGCGGCGACCCTTTCTACAACCCTTTTGCGTTGTTGGCTCTGCTCCGTCGCCTCAAAGAGGAAACTCACAAAAACGTCTGGTGTTACACCGGCTATACCTACGAGTCCCTGTTAAAAGACGAGACCCGCCGTCCCTGTCTCGACTATATCGACACCCTTGTCGATGGTCCGTTCGTCCAATCGCTCTTTGATCCGGCTCTCTCTTTCCGGGGCAGCAGTAATCAACGGATATTGCATTTGTCGAAATACCGGTAGAGTTTTCCGAGGTTTTATTGTTTTTGACTTGTGGAAATCATATTTTTGTATCGTTGTGTGATAGTAAACGATAATTATGAATGTCCTGACTAACCTGAAATGCACATTGGCTCTCTCTGCCGGGTTTTGCTCCTCATTTGCGAATGCACAAAAACAGCCCCATATTATATTGATTATGACCGACCAACAGCGGGGCGATGCTGTGGGGTGTATGGGAAATGAGTTTGTCATTACCCCTCATTTGGACAAACTTGCCAACGAAGGAACTTTGTTCATGAATGCCTATTCGTCTTGTCCCAGCAGCACGCCCGCCCGTGCCGGATTGTTGACCGGAATGTCGCCGTGGCATCACGGAATGTTAGGATATGGACGGGTAGCGCCGAAGTATGAGTACGAGATGCCTCAAATGTTGAAAGATGCCGGTTATTACACCTTTGGTATCGGGAAAATGCATTGGTATCCCCAGCGGGTGAAACACGGATTTGACGGAACGTTGTTAGATGAGAGCGGTCGCAGGCAAGACCCCCATTTTACCAGTGATTATCGACAGTGGTTTCAGGTGCAAGCTCCCGGGAAGAATCCCGATGCAACAGGCATTTGGTGGAACGATCACGGTGCTGGGGTTTACAAATTAGATGAAAAACTACATCCCACGTACTGGACCGGCGAAATGGCTTGCAATCTCATCAGCCATTATGACCCCGAGAGTCGTCCTTTGTTCCTCAAAGTGTCTTTTGCCCGTCCTCACAGTCCGTATGATCCGCCGCAACGTTTTCTGGATATGTATGATAATGTCGATGTTCCCGACCCGGCGATAGGGGATTGGTGCGGTAGATACGCAAAGCGGTTGAATCCCGAAGGGGCTGCCTCGGATGCCCCTTATGGAAATTTCGGTAATGAATATGTCCGTAATTCCAAGCGACACTATTATGCCAATATTACTTTTATCGACGAACAAATAGGGCGTATCGTTCAAGCATTGAAAGACAAAGGTATGTATGACGATGCTCTCATCTTTTTCGTATCGGATCACGGCGATATGATGGGCGACCACTATCATTGGAGAAAGACTTATCCCTATGAGGGTTCGGTTCATGTTCCCTGTATCGCGAAGTGGCCGGCAAGTGTCGGTGGGGTTGCTGAGAAAATAGATAATCCGGTGGAATTGCGCGATGTTTTACCTACCTTCTTGGATATAGCCGGGGCAACCGTTCCTGCCGATATGGACGGATGCCCTCTTTTACCGCTGGCCAAAGGAACCGATACCGGGTGGCGAGAATATATTGATTTGGAACATGCCACTTGTTATAGTCGTGACAACTACTGGTGTGCGTTGACCGATGGAAAAATAAAGTATGTATGGCGTTTCTACACGGGACAGGAAGAATTGTTTGACCTTGTCACAGATCCGCAGGAACTCCACAATGCCGTTAACGATAAAGAGTACAAGGGACGGTTGGAAAAGCTGCGTGCCCGTATGATACGTCACCTCAGTGAACGAGGAGAAGAATTCGTGAAAGACGGGCGGTTGGTCGTTCGCAAAAAGAAAATGCTATACAGTCCTCATTATCCGAAAGAATGATTTTCAATTCCCCCTCGGTGCTTTGCAATAGCGAAATATAGGGTGAGAGGTTTAAAACATTTTCAAACTCCTCCCCTGCCGTGTCCCGTAGTATTACGGGGTACTATGTTAGCCATATAGAGGAGACACCGAAGAAACAATAGTTTCTAAGGAGAAGGGTTGAAAAAGATCATTTGGTTGTAGAGTT